>NZ_JAZGQE010000100.1:0-17538 GCF_048593885.1 Yersinia sp. 1252 StPb PI
CACTTTATTTAACGCTAATCTGTTTAATTTTACTTACTTTGTATAATGTTAATGATAACCATTTCAATTCTTAATATTATGGGACACCCCAAAACACTAATAATATAAACTGTTGTGTTGGATGGTATACAGCAAGGTCGGCAAAAAAACCGACCTGCTTTCAACAATACTTGGCCTGTTTTACAGACCAAATAACAATTACTGGTAGATAACAGTAAACTGTGCAGATGCGTTTGCAATACCGGCACCGACAGTAGTATCGAGCGATTTGTAGCGCGCAGTGAAGTCCAAGTTGGTCTCAGAACCTGCACCAGTTACCAGAGTATAAGGTGCTGATTCAGTGTATAAATTAACCACACGTTGGCTGGCATCGGACAACTCAATACCTACCCCCGTAGCCACACCAGCACCAGGTGTCAAAGCCAATACGCTGTTATCACCAGCAACACTGGTGCCATCAAACTTGATGATAGCCGTTGTTGCAGAGGCTGGGCACTCCTTCAGAACCAGTTGGAACTGGGTTGCGGAAGAGTAAGACCCAGCTCCGGCAAATGATGCGGCAGAAACCCGACCAAGGGAAACAGTCAGATTTTCTGAATTGGTATCGACAATACATGCAGAATCGGTAATTTCACCTTCGAAGTTAATCGTACCGTCAGCCGCATAAGCTGAAGACGCCAGAATGCCAGAAGCCACTAATGCAAGCGCCATTAAGTTTTTTTTCATTTTTGAATCCATAAATAGTATTTTATAAGCAAATCAACATAATTTGTATTATGTGATGGTGTGGTAAATAACCCGATAGTTGAAAGTATGCTAGCATTACCCAATACTAATAATGCCGATACTATCCAATCCACTCATTCTTTCAGAGAAGATTTTAAAAGCGGGATTGAAACAAATAAAACAATCAATATTCCACTAGGTTTTTTTGCTATCGCCTTAGTGAAAATATCAAATGAAAATCATCCCCAACAATAAAAATGTTATTCTCTATAACTATTAACCCAGAATAAGAAAGCAACATTCCATACAACCATTATGAATTAACCCAGACAATGTATATATAGGAGTGCGCGCAGTCATCCGTAGGAACATTCTTACATGGTACGCCATTTTTCTCCATTCAATGTACACGGCTTAAATAAGAATACACTTTTTTCACCCTCGAAAAAAATTAAGTCACTCATTACAATATTAGAAATACCGATTTTATTTATCAAAATTATTGACATGTCATTGATATTGAATTCCATAAAACGACTACATTACTCTGTCTATATCATGTGGGTAACTAACTTAGGACACTGAGTCTTACAGAGCGTCAAAGATACGGTCGTGGAGGATGCCATTGTTGTTGATTATTCAAGTTTATGCCGGTGAGCTATCAGGTTAATGCTGTTATTGGATAAGGGGCCGCATGGGTAGATGTCCTTGGGTCCGCTTGGAAAACGGAATCTATGCTCACTCCCATTTTTGCAACACTGATTTTGAAGATATCGTTGGCTTGCTTGAATCTATCCGGCGTCTGAATGAGCTTAATTGCCCGCGCCTCGATGAGTTCCGCCTCTAGAAAATATACGGCTTCAGATGAGCCTTTCCGTTTTACAGATTCCTCAACAGGCCGGTTGGCCGTTCGTATCATCAATAATCATTATTCGCAAAACTAGATAAGTGGCTGTTTAAAATCATTATTATTGTTGACCTTACGCATGGAACGTCTGTTGTCGTGCCGTCAGTGCTCAGGCTATTCTGGCAAGCTTGTTTGCCAGAGCACAGGTCACGACAAAATTACTTTTTCGGCACAACAGATCCCTAATCCAGTCGGCCAGCTTGCCAGACTGGTGTTCCAGTTTTTGTATAAAAACTCTGGCACACTGAACCAGTAAGGTTCGGATCTTTTTGTTGCCTCGCTTGCTGATCCCCAGCAACGACGTCCGGCCGCCCGTGCTGTACTGACGTGGTACCAGTCCTGTTGCTGCCGCAAAATCACGGCTGCTGGTGTACTGCTTCCCGTCACCAAGCTCAGTGGAAATGGTATTGGCTGTCAGCGTACCCACACAGGGGATCGTCAGTAAACGCTGACGCCAAACTCCAGCAGAAAAGCATGCATTTGATTAGTCGTTTTGACCTTATCCTGCACCAGAGACTCACGAACCCGATGTAGGGCCCGCATGGCCTGTTGAGACTCTGTTTTAGGCTGAACGAAGCGCATTGATGGACGTGATGCAGCCTCACAGATAGCTTCGGCATCAACGAAGTCGTTTTTATTAGTTTTAACGAACGGACGGGCAAACTGTGGTGATATCGATTATCAAGATATCGGTATGGGCGACACAACTCTGTTCCTCATGCCGGGTTGGTGCCGTTTTCTTCCCTGTTGTCATTATAGACTGGCGTGATCATGGAAAATCATCGACTGATGGTCAAGATTTTGACGGTGCGGATTTATTAACAGAAGCTTTGACACTGATTGAACATCTCGGCTTGACCCGGATAGTACCGGTTTCCATTGCACATGCCAGTTGGATAGCTGTTGATTTGGTGGACAGTTTAAAGGAACGTGTACCTGCGGTGATATTCCTTGATTGGATCATGAATCAGCCTGTGACGGAGTTTTTCACTGCAATCAGAGAGATGCAGCATGAAGATCGCTGACAATATGCACGGGGTCATCTGTACGAATTTTGGTTGGCAGAAAGCGACTCACCCATTATGGTCCATCATCTTAAAACTGAGATGGCAGAATCCAGCTACCAACTGTGGCGACTTGCAGGGCAGGTGATCGCTGATGCCTATCATCATTACGGCTCGCCGCTTCAATGCCTCGAAAACTCAAAAACCCACCGAAGGCTACTCATATCTATTCCCTCGACAGAAACGACGAATACCTTGCTTTACAATAGCGTTTCGCTTTGGCGCATGATTTCTTTAAAGTTAAACGTTTGGAGAATGCCAAAACTCATCTGGCCGTTCTTGAACGGCCGCGGGATGTACTGGCGGAGATTTTGGAATCAATATAAATATTTAGTTGTTCAATCGGAGACGGCCCTCTATACAGTTTTAATTCAGTTGCAACAAGGATGTAATGGTATGGAAAGAAAGATCAGACTCTTCAATTTATACTGGTACTATTTTCAGTAGGGGATCAGCTGAATTGAAGAGGTAAAGCTGATTTACTTTGCTTTTTTCACTGATTCACGGAGTAGTAATGGGCTTTCAACTGCCACAGTTCTCTGATGAGACTCACCGTTGATAATATGAAGCGCGCTAAGGCGTCCGATCTCGTAATGGGGTAATTGCACCGTTGAAAGTGGTGGTAAAAAAAGGTCACCGATACCCACCATATTATCGTAGCCTACCACCGCGACATCATGGGGGATCCTTAATCCCTGTGCCAGTAGCGTCTGATAGACCATAAAGGCGATACGATCGTTACCACATATCACTGAATCGAAATGAGGTTTACCGTGGTGGATATGCACCAGCAGCATGTCGGGAATATCGCGATAATGTTCATCCCCACACTCCATGTAATAGTGATCAAGTGTATCAGGAGCCACACCCGCTTCCGTGCATGCCTGCTCCAGACCTTTACGGCGTCTGACGGTAGCAAGTTGATTTGCAGGTAAATGTAAGCAGAGTGGGTGACGGTAACCTGCGGATAAAAGTGCATGCACCGCAGAATATTGTCCTTGTTCATCATTCGGAATATAGCTCGCTACCTGCTGATGTAAGCTTTCGCAGTTAGCCAGTACGCAGGGGAGGCTTAACAGCTTCTCGGGTAGTGGCACCTGCCGCAATCCCATAGTTGTATAGATAATGCCATCCGGCCGATGCGAGAGAAGCAAATCGACGATATTTTCCGGGCTGTCATCGGAAAACATGTTAACCACAAAGCTGTTCCAGCCATGCGCACGTGCAGTTTCTTCGATGGAGAGTGTGATTTCCACTGAAAAGGGTGTGGTGACGGTATCAAGTGCCAACACACCGATGGTTTTTGGAATCGCGTGAGCGCCACGTATTTTTTTTGCCGATAAATCGGGTACATAATTAGTCGCGTCGATAGCGGACTGTACGCGAGACAAGGTCTCCGGCTTCAGGCGTTCCGGGGAGTTTAATGCTCTGGAAACAGTCATCAGCGATACGTTTGCCAGTTTTGCCACATCTTTCAGGGATGCCATTCTTCTTGCTCCAAACTAGTCACTACGCCACAGGCTATAAAACTAACTTGCTGATGTAAAACGATCATACGTGATTTTGAATTGCGTGTGTTGATTGCTGTGAATCAGAAAAGTTGATCATGATCTCATACCGACAATGTTAACGTTAACTTTTGTGATTAACATCTATAATTGCACTAAAATAGCATGAGTTTTGTTTTGTGTTAACGTTATCATTTTGGCACCACTTCAGCATGAGATTGCCATGATGAAAACCCATCATTCTCACAGTTATCTGATACTCAGCGCTTTATTATTCTTTTTCTTTGTGACCTGGTCTGCCACAGGTTCGCTGCTCTCTATCTGGCTGCATCAGGAGGTCGGTTTGAAAGCAGGAGACACCGGGATCATTTTTTCAGTGATGTCGCTTTCCACTCTGTTTGTGCAAATTTGTTATGGTTTTATTCAGGATAAGCTCGGTCTGCGTAAGAATCTGCTCTGGTTTATCACGGCATTGTTGATCTTTTCTGGTCCAGCCTATCTGCTTTTTGGCCATCTTTTGAAAATTAATGTCTTTCTCGGCAGCTTTTTTGGTGGAGTCTATATCGGTCTGACATTCAATGGCGGTATTGGTGTCCTGGAATCCTACACTGAGCGTGTCGCTCGCCAGAGCCAGTTTGAATTCGGAAAAGCAAGAATGTGGGGATCGCTGGGTTGGGCCGTGGCAACGTTTTTCGCCGGGCTGCTGTTTAATATTAACCCGAAATTAAACTTCGTGGTCGCCAGCTGCTCCGGTCTGGTCTTCTTTATGCTTTTGATGCGGTTACGCGTCTCTTCGGCACCACACGCAATGCAGGAGGCCGTGTCAGGCGGAAAAGTCACGCTGGAAGATGCATTACGCCTGCTGACCCTGCCGCGCTTCTGGGCTCTAGTGTTCTTTGTCGTCGGGACCTGTATTTACGGCGTCTACGATCAACAGTTCCCGGTCTACTTTTCCTCACAGTTCCCGACGCAACATGAAGGAAACGCCATGTACGGATATCTAAATTCGTTTCAGGTGTTCCTTGAGGCAGCCGGTATGTTTTGTGCTCCATGGTTGGTCAATCGAGTCGGTGCCAAAAATGGTCTGATTTTCGCCGGAATGGTGATGGCGATGCGCATGATCGTTTCCGGATTAGTGGAGGGTCCACTGCTTATCTCCATCACTAAGCTGTTACACGCCGTTGAACTCCCGATACTGTTAATCGCTATCTTCAAATACAACAGCCTTAACTTCGATAAACGACTCTCATCTACGCTCTATCTGGTGGGCTTTGCCTGTACGAGCTCAGTGATAGCCACCGTGTTGTCACCCCTCGCAGGCTACAGCTACGAAAAATATGGATTTGCTCAGTCCTATCTAGTTATGGGGCTGATGGTGTTCTGTATCACCTTTATATCCATCTTCTTGTTGCACTCCAGTAAACCCTCCAGGGATCCGCAAACGCCGCAACTTTCCACTATCTGAATGAAAAGAGTGAAGACTATGACGTACTCAATTGCTAACGCTGAACAGGAACTTCAAGCTAAACACGAGGTGCTAAACCTGCGCTGGTACCCGCGCTATCATTTGGCCGCAAGGGCTGGCTGGATTAACGATCCTAATGGCTTGATTTGGTTTGAGGGTTGTTATCACGCATTTTACCAGCATCATCCCTATTCCACCCAGTGGGGACCGATGCACTGGGGACATGCGCGTAGCAAAGATTTACTTCATTGGGAGCACTTACCCGTTGCATTGGCCCCGGAAGGGCCGGAAGACAAAGACGGCTGTTTTTCTGGTTCGGCGGTGGTGGATGGCGATACCCTGGCGCTTATTTACACCGGGCACAAATTTCACGGCGACGCCAGCAATGAAGAGAACCTTTATCAGGTGCAGTGCCTGGCAACGAGCCGCGATGGTATTCACTTCAAGCGTGAGGGGATCATTGTGGATACTCCTCCGGGTTTGCATCACTTCCGCGACCCTAAGGTCTGGCGCGAAGAGGATAGCTGGTACATGGTCGTCGGTGCGCGCGTTGGCGATACTGGGCAAGTACGGTTATATCGCTCAGCTGATCTGCGCCAATGGCAGGAAGAAGGGATCCTGGATGAGGCGGAAACCGGTATGGGCTTTATGTGGGAGTGCCCCGACTTCTTTCTCCTCAATGGTAAACGCGTTTTGATGTTTTCTCCACAGGGGATAGCCGCGCAGGGTTTTGAGAATCGCAACCTGTTCCAGAGCGGCTATCTGGTGGGTGACTGGCAGCCCGGACAGCAGTTTGTCCGCGTAGGAGAATTTGTCGAAATGGATCACGGACACGACTTCTATGCCCCGCAGAGCTTCCTCACGCCGGATGGCCGCCGCATTGTCATTGGCTGGCTGGATATGTGGGAGTCGCCGCTACCGGAACAACAGGACGGCTGGGCCGGGATGTTGTCTCTGCCGCGTGAACTGAGTCTTGATGAGAACAATCACCTGCAGATGCGGCCCGCGAAAGAGGTAGAAGCTCTGCGCCAGGCTTGGTTCCCGTGGCCTGTCAGCACCTTGAAAAACCAGCAGATCCTAACGGCGAACAAGGGGGAGGCCATGGAGATTGTGCTTCACTGGGATTGCGCGAACTGTGATGCTGAACAGTATGGTCTAAGCCTTGGTGAAGGTCTGCGCATCTATGCAGAGACCCAAATGCAGCGTTTAGTGCTTGAGCGCTACTATCCTCAGCACGGATTATGTGGCACGCGCAGCGTACCGCTGGTGGCCGGAACTGCTCTTGCTTTGCGTTTATATATCGATAGCTCCTCGGTAGAAGTATTTGTTAATGATGGCGAGGCATGCCTCAGCAGCCGAATTTATCCTGATGCCGATCGACGTGAGTTGAGTTTATTTGCCTGGAATGGAACGGCGATATTATGCGATGCCGGAGCCTGGCAACTGGAATAAGCAATATTTAGCACCGTTAATAACCCGCCTTCGACGATAGGCGGGTTATTACTGCGTTTATTTTTGGACTGTACGGACCACCACTTCCAGCAGACCTTTTTTCTCGATGCCTTTCAGTAGGTCGATAAAGTGACGGGCTTTGGGGGCGAATTCGTTGAGTCTTACCGAGCCAATTACTCTCATACTCTCGAAGCTGGCAACGACGCTTATATGGCTGATGCCCTGACATACCCTGGGCCGGATTATAAAAATAGACAGGGGAAACTCCTGATGGTGACCGGCGTGAAAGACACACTGATCCAATCAAACGATGATTTTTATAAAAAAGCAAAGCAAGCCGGTGTGGATGTGACGTATTGGCGCATCGAAGACATGGACCATTACATCAGAAACAGGCCTGAGCTGATCAAGCGTTCATTTGAATGGCTGAAACAACAACTGGAACCTGACAATTCGCAATAAGCGGCCTGCCGCAGCGCACTGTTGTATGAAAACATCATAGCGGTTCAACCTTCCTGAAGAGGGAGAAGATGGCCAGCCATGAAGTCTACAAAAACTCTGAGTTTAAAGCAGAGTGTGCGATCGAATTCTTTGACTAACCATAAAAGAATGGAGGGAAATTTGGCTGTGTCTCTTAACTGCCCGTGGTGCTGTTGCAGCCCCAAAAACCCATCACTTAGGGCCGAATGCTGTAGACATTTCCTGTTACCCAGGTCCCCACCAATAAATCAGCGTTACGTCCTCGACCCAGCGCGACCGCACTCCCAGATAAATCATTGACCACGATGGTCGAGCGACCATCAAACGTTACTCTCCGAACTACGTTAGCACCGTTGTCAATAACGAACACAGCATCTTTGCCATCAGACAAAATACCTACGCCTGGACGATTGAAACTGGCCCCCATCTCCTGATGTTTCCCATCAGGCGAGATCCGAGTCACTCGCCCGCCATACTGAGACGCCACCAGGCTACCATCTTCCATTTCCACGACGCCGACTGGCAGCGAAAGTGACCGAGCCACGATCTCAGCTTGTCCGGTTGAGACATCAATAGAGAGTATTTCCCCAGAACTTCGGTTCGCGACAAGCAACCGCCCGTTGCGTCCAAAAGCGATCCCAGTAGGTGTAGCCAAGTTCTCGGCAATTCGACGACTCTTCCCATCGGCAGCGATGTGTAGGATGTAATGGCCTGAATACGAGCTCACATAGAGTCCTCCTGCGCTATCCAGCGCCAAGCCGGAGGCCGCAGGAATGTTGCGCGCTAAGATGGTACGTCTTCCATCTGCACTGATGCGCGTTACAGTATCGGCACTCCAGTCCGATACGTAGGTCATACCGTCTTGTGCGGTTACGATAGCAGTGGGTGACTGGAACCCTGTGAATAGGGGTTCTCCGGCATGCACTGGGTTCATCAATAAACACAGGAGTGAAGCAGCCATGGTTCTGTTAGTAAGTATTGATTTTGTGAATTTATGCATTTGTAACTTTACGCCGCAATGAGTGAATCTAAAACGTGGTGCCTGCACACTACGCTGTCCAACATCAATATATCTTTTGATCACTTTTGGTTGTGCTATAGACCAACTCGGTGAAGCTGCCATAATGAGTATCAGCCGCAGAGATCAGAAGAGCTTCTTTCCTGCAAGAAGACTTCTTTAGCGGCAAGCAGGCCGTTGATTGCAGCAGGAAAGCCAGCATAAACCGCCATCTGCATGATAACTTCGATGATCTCTTGCCGAGAGCAGCCAACATTGCGAGCGCCATAGATATGCACCTTGAGTTGTGGAGATGCGTTCCCCATCGCTGTGAGGGATGCTACCACGGCAAGTTCTCGAGTTTTGAGGTCGAGTCCCGGTCTTGAATAGATGTCACCAAACGGAAACTCAATGAGTAGCCGAGCAAAGTCGGGGGCGATATCTTCCAGACTTTCTATGACGTTCTCACCCGCTTTTCCATCAATCTCTTTGAGCTTCTCCCAGCCTCTGACATAGCGTTCGTTGTTCATCATCACTCCTTAGTTAACTGATGTGTGCACTTTACATTTCACCCAATGGGTTCATCCAATACCATTTTTGTGATACCTTTTAGGTATGAATGAACCTATAGATCTACGACAATTTCGATACTTCCTTGCTGTCAGCGAGGAGCTTAATTTCGGGCGGGCTGCGGCGCGACTACACATATCCCAGCCCCCATTGAGCAGGCAGATCCAGCAGCTCGAAGCGGTGTTGGGCGTTGAGCTGTTCGTGCGAACCCGGAGCGGGGTGACACTGACAAAAGCAGGTGCCGCATTTTTACCCGAGGTCAGACGGACATTAGTGCAAGCAAATAAGGCCATAGCTGCTGCTAGAGCGGCACGCGTTATCGTTGCAGGTAAGTTCGTCGTGGGTTACACAACCGTGTTTGACCGAAGCGTTATTCCTGATGTATTTGAGCCTTTACGTCAGCGTTTCCCTAACTGGCAGATTGTTACTCAAGGCAAGCATTCGATCAGTCTTGTGCGGGATATCAAAAACGGAATAATGGATGTAGCCTTTATCGGCTTGCATACCGAGGCTAAAGGTCTGAAGGTCGAGATGCTATTTGAGGATCCACTCATAGTCGCATTGCCCGCCATTCATCCTCTTGCCCGTAAGCGCAGTCTAGGCTTTGATGACCTTCGCGGTGAGTCAATATTTCGCTTTGAACGGCGACTGAACCCAGGTTTTTATGATCACTGCCAGTCGTTCTTCGAACAGATTGACTTCAAACCCAACATGATCCCTGAACCCGATGATCACCATATCTTGCTCGGCCTTATTGCCGAGGGACAAGGGATCGCATTCATCTTTTCATCACTACAGAAGGTCAAGCGGCAGGGCGTTGTCTTTCGACGACTAAAAGCAGAGGCTAAAAGTTTGTCCAGTGGTATCGCTGTTGCATATTCCCCAGACAACTCGTCAGAGATCTTAAAGCAATACCTGGAACTTACCAAGGCTGCGACTTTTGGCGCTACGAGAGGTGCGCTTAGCACCATTCTCAAATCAGAGTAGAGTCTTATTTTACCCATCAGTCAGCAATAAGTTGCTCTGTTACTTAGCAGGGTAAGCACCACATTTATAAGCGAATCAGTTGAAGGCCTACACTATCCTTTAACTCTAGTATCCTGGAACGCGGGACGGTGGATCTGCCAGAGCATCCAAATAATGCCCAGGCAAACAGTGAACGCACCGACCCATCCAGTGCTGGCCAACCCCATCGTCCCCAGACTTACCCCGCCCAGCAGAGAACCCAGTGCAATGCCGCCATTGAAGCCTGCGATATTCAACCCGGCAGCTACCGCAGGTGCTTGTGGTGCATGAATGTGCGATAGTCCGATCAAACGAGCCTGTAAGGCGGGCACTGCGGCGTAGGTTAGCGCACCCAACAGGCCTACCAGTGGCACCATGAGCGTCAGCGATGGAGCAAATATCCAGATTGCAATTAACACCACGACCAAACCGATCAGTACTGTCATCACTGCCGCATCAGCACCTCTGCGGTCGGCTAGGCGCCCCCCCCAGACATTACCGACAGCAGCCATCACGCCATAGCCCAGCATCAGCAGGCTGGCAGTGCTTTCGCTGACTTTGGTTACTACCAGCAGGATAGGCGAAATGTAGGTGTAGAACGTGAACGAGCCAGCATAAGCCAGTACAGTGATGCCAGCACCTGCCAGGAGGCGCGGATTGAATATAGCCTTGAGGCCATCCATCGCGTTGGCCTGCGCCGAAGTATCATTGTGGTCGGTCGGCATCAGGATCAGTAGGCCCACGAAGCCGATTGTGCCACAGGCGGCCACAGCCATGAAGATCACCTGCCAGCTCAAGATACTACCCAGGTAAGTCCCTAGCGGTACGCCCAAAGCCAAGGCAAGCGTCAGACCTGCGAAGACAACCGCAACCGCAGCACCGGCGCGGTTAGGCCCAACCAGTTGTGTGGCAACGCTGGAGGCCACAGCGAGAAACACACCATGACCAAGTCCGGAAGCAAAGCGAGCCACCAACATAGGCGTCAGGGTGTCCGACAAACCCACCACCGTGTTTCCCAGCGTGAATAATCCCATGGCCGCTAACAGGAGACGCTTTCGTGGCCAGCGGGTGGCGAGCGCTGTCAGTCCCGGGGCGCCAATGACCGCCCCCAGCGCATAAGCCGTCACTGCCGTTCCCACCTGACTGATGCTGGAGTGCAGATCAGCGGAAATGTTGGATACCAGACCTATGGTGACAAACTCGGTGAATCCCAATGCGAAGGCACAGAGCGCGAAGACGTAGATAACGAAGGGCATGCGCTCGTTCATGGCTTATTCCCGCCCATAAGCGCTAGACACCAACAGAGGTAGCATCGCTTCAGCTACACCTTTAGCAGAGGCTGGGTTCTGGCCAGTCACCAGCCTCTCGCTCACCACGACCTGAGCCTGAAAGTCTGCTACTGGCAGATGCCTGGCCCCTCGTTCCTGCAAGGCATCGGCGAGCAAAAAAGGCACCGTCTCGTACAAACCAACCGCGCGCTCCTCTTCGTTGGTGAATGCCGAAATTTCCTTGTCTGCGACCAGATAGTGACCATCAGCGAGCTTGATATTCACCAGACCTGCCGGTCCATGGCATACCGCAGAGACCACTCCTCCACGCTCATAAATACTCGCGGCAATAGCGGCCAGTTTTGTGTTATCTGGGAAGTCCCACATCGTCGCATGACCACCTGCATAGAAGATCGCCGCATAGGCATCGGGATCTACCTGTGACGGTGCCAGCGTGTTTTCGATGGCCTTACGAAGCACTACATCATTCCAGAATGCAGCATTGACCGGATCCTCGAGATCCAATCCGTCGACATGGGTTTTGCCTCCCTTGGGGCTAACGAAATCGATGCTGAAACCGGCTTCGATGAGCACTTTATGTGGGTGTGTTACCTCAGACAGGTAGAAACCGCTCGGTGCGGCGTCCATTGCATCTGCGGGACCTTTTCGATCATGACTGGTCAATACGAACAGTATGCGCTGTGCCATTTGTTGGTTCCTTTAAACGTAAAGAGGGGGGAGGGCATCCGTCCACAGCTCAAAACTGCTTAGGTGGGATGAACATCATCAGAGGTTATTCTGGATGATTTGCTTTAAGTATTAAAGTGACTAAAATAGACAAACACTTTCCCTTAAATGGCCCAAATAAGTTGCGCAACGATGATCTCGCCGTCTTTCTGCATGTTGTTGACTGTCTCAGCTTTTCAGCGGCGGCAAGAAACCTTCATATTACCCCCAAAGCTGTCAGCAAGCAGATTGCCAGGTTAGAGGGGGCTCTTGGGACGACCTTGTTTGAAAGGAACACCCGTAACTTACGTATCACGGATGAGGGACGCGCCATTGCAGAAAGAGTACGTGTTGCCCTTTCAGTTTTGGATGAAGTGAAAGAGCTTGCTCAAGGCGGAAGTCAGGAACTGACCGGACACATACGCTTAACCGCGCCAGCTCCCTTTGGGCGAAAATTTGTTGCCCCAGCGATAACTGATTTTTGTCGGTTACACCCAAGAGTTGGATTTGACCTGCGTCTTTCCGATCAGATCCAGGATTTGTACAGAGGCGATCTGGATCTGGCGATTCGTATGGGTGAGTTGGCAGACTCAAGACTTCTTGCTCGTCGGATCGCCGATAACCGACGCATTCTAGTGGCTTCGCCGACCTTTATTGCGGCACATGGAAATCCCGCACGACCGGAAGAGTTAGAGCACTACAATTGCCTGGTGTTTGCCTATCCTGGATTACTGCAAAACACATGGCCGCTGCGAAAAGGCCGATGCGAGAAGTCCATCGTCATCGACGGCATGCTCTGCAGCGACAATGGCGAAGTTTTACATGAATGGTGTCTTGCTGGCTTGGGAATTTCTTTGCGTGAAATTTGGGATGTTCACGAGGAATTGCACAATGGCCAACTGGTGCGTGTCTTGCCTGACTGGGAAGGCGTGGCATCCAAAATCAGCCTCGTGCGAGCACGCAGAGAACCCGTGCCGCACCGACTGACCGTCTTCAGTGACTTCTTACTTGAACGATGGCAGCAGACGCCATGGGAGCACTGATGCAGTTTGCTGCCATTTCCTCTTAAACAATGTAACAGTGCAACTTCTACAATGCTTGACATTAGATAGGAATATCTCTCGATCCTATTGGTACGCCTGTACATATATTTTTTGGGTCGATAGAGAGTCATCACGTTACGTGCGTTTAACATATTGGTTCATCGCGTTCTCCTGATATTAGGGGGAACGTGTCAACGCTATTTAGGGCGGGTCATTTTTTTGGTAAGGGGCAACATAATTTGACTGATTCACATCAAGATAATCAGCCCACCATTGCATCATCTGATATCTGACTTCAAGGTGCTCTGCCAGATGATTGTAGGCCGCCCTGACGGTGATGACTCATCTGGAGTTTAATGGCATCCCGTGACCACCTTCCAGATTCCATTAGGGCACTACAGGCCATGGCACGGAATCCGTGGCCGCAGATTTCATCTTTTGTGTCATAACCCATCAGGCGCAAAGCCTTGTTGACCGTGTTTTCGCACATTGGCTTATACGGATTATGGTCACCGGGGAATATCAGCACCTGATGCCCGGATATTCCCTTTATCTGTTTCAGAAGGGTGATGGCCTGATGGGAGAGGGGCACAATATGCGGTGTGTGCATTTTCGCGCCACGCCCGGAATAGCGAACGTCGGGGATAGCTTCGCGAGTGGCGGGAATGGTCCAGATTCGGTTTCTGAAATCGATCTCAGACCAACGGGCAAAACGCAGCTCACTGGAACGGATAAACAGGTGCAGAGTGAGCGATACTGCCAACCGGGTTAATTCTCGTCCTTGCTGGTAGCCGTCAATGCGTGTCAACAGTTCCGGTAGTTGCTCCAGTGGAAGGGCAGGGTAGTGGCGTTTAATCGGAAGTGCCGTTATACCATCCAGATTCGCCGCCGGATTGTTTTCTATCAGTTCCTGATGCACGGCATGACGCATGATGTTGCACATATGCTGTCGGGTACGGGCCGCCACTTCCAGCAGACCTTTTTTCTCGATGCCTTTCAGTAGGTCGATAAAGTGACGGGTTTTCAGTTCGGTGACCGGAAGGTGTCCAATTATCGGGAAGATATGGTTGTTCATGCTGGCAAGCAGACGGACGGAGTGGTTCTCTGACCAGGTTCGATTACTTTTATGCCAGCTCAATGCCACTGACTTGAAGGATTTTTCCGGTGAGCGAGCGGCTCTTTCTGCGATACGTTGCTGCGCTGGGTTGATATTCTGTGCCAGCAATTTACGGATACTGTCACGCTGCTGACGGGCATCGGCCAGAGATACATCAGAGTAGGCACCTAAGCCAAGGCGAGATTCTTTTTTGTTGATACGATATTTAAGATACCAGAGACGTGAACCGCTTGGATTGACTAAAAGGTATAGGCCGTGGGAATCGGAAACTTTGAAAGGTTTTTCAGAAGGCTTGAGACTGCGGATTTTAGTGTCGTTCAGAGACATAGGGTGGTCACTCCATAATCGAACTGAAATGACCCCAAATCAGACCACCAATCTTGCCCGATGCGGAGGGGGAGATGAAAATGCATCGGGAAGACTTTTCACACTAACTCGTTGAATCTAAAACTTATAAAGATTCGTGAAGATGCATGAAAACATAAATTTGGCTCCTCTGACTGGACTCGAACCAGTGACATACGGATTAACAGTCCGCCGTTCTACCGACTGAACTACAGAGGAATCGTGTGAACGGGGCGCATGATATCTAGCATGCCCGATACTGTCAACGCTAAATTAGTACATTGCGATTGACTGCTCAGCATCTGAGCAAAGAGGGGGGAGATAGCGGCTAAATAAGGCCAGTCCGCGATTTATTATTAACTATCGACTCTTTACTGCTTCAACGAAGGTATAGGTAATTAACTTAGTGGCTGCATATTATCGGTGTTTTGATTATCCGCTAACCCATTTTCCCAACGTTTTAATCGGGCGAGTGGGTCCTGACGATAGAATGCGCAGAAATGCTGATAAACAACAGGAAAACGACTTTCTAATAGTTCAGGCGCACTGAAGAAATACTCTGATAATACCGCAAAACATTCGGCCGGATCACTGGCGGCATACGCATCCATACTGGCAGCCTCGACACCCACCATATCTATCTCATCTTGAATACTGTCCATCGCCTGATGCAGGTCATATTCCCATGCAGCTACATCACGCATAGCAATAGGAGGCACCCCGTTAGAATTGCCACCATTACGCATATCCAGCTTATGCGAGGCCTCATGAATAACCAGATTAAAGCCTGATAAATCAAAGGAATCTTGAATGTCTTGCCAGTTCAAGACAATCGGCCCTTGTTCCCAACTTTGACCCGATTGTACCGTTTGGCCAGAGTGCACCAAGCCGAGATCATCTTGCCAGTCGTCGTCAACCACAAAAGGTGAAGGATAAATAAGGACTTCATGAAAGCCATCTAGCCATTTGGCGCCGAGTTCCATCACTGGCAGTGCGAATAGCAGACAAAGGCGGGCTTGCATCAGCGGTGTTAGTTCTAACCCCTGCAATGGCACCAGCCGCTTTTGTTGCAGCAAATTACTGGCAACAGAAACCAGCCGCTGCTGCTCCTGCTCATTCAGCGGAGCCAACAGTGGGATGTTCAGTGCTTCCTGCCACTGCGCAAGCATCTCCGCTTGCGGTTGATTTGCTTTCCACAGCCACTTAATCATCAGGTTGCCCACAAAGTGATAATTCGAATATCTAAAGCAGGGAGGTGTTGCCATAAACATGCCGTAAAAAGGTGCATGATCGCAACCGTTTCATGGAGAGATACCGGAGCGGCTGAAGAGGTTGCCCCGAAAACGACTGAGAAGATAACCTTTCTGAGGGAAAAACCCCCACTTGCTCCGCCATTATTCAAGCACTTATAGAAAAAAAATTCAGCGATCCCTATCACACTAAGTTGGCGTGGCAAGATGATAAATAATAGGTCAGGGTTGTTGATTGTTTGCTGCTATTTAGGCCTATATTTAATTATGACATCAGAGAGTTCTGACTGATGAGTCCCAAATGCAGGAGAAGGCTATTCGCGGCTTAACCGGTTTCATTGTAATACTGACGGCGCTACTGCTGCCGGGCAGTGTTGCCTATGCAGCGATGGCGGGTGATGCCAGCCCGATATTCATGCCAATATCGAGTCTCCTCACCTCTGACCCGATTCGGGTCGCTCAACACCATTTTGAGCAGATTGAATCCTATCAGGTCATAATTCATTCTCTGTCAGCACAGGGCGAGGCTACGGTGATTCGTTATAGCTATCGTAAGCCGGGATATGTGCGTATGGATTTTACTGAACCCCATAATGGCGCCGCGCTGGTCTATAGCCCTGACAGTGGCAAAGTTCGATTATGGCCCTTCGGTGTAAACACGCTACCCGTGCTGAGCCTTTTGCCCACCAATATCTTAATACGCGATAAAAATGGCCACCGGGTGGATCAATCAGACATTGGAAGGTTGTTAGACAACATCCAGCGCCTGCAACAAGGTGGCAAGACCGCAATTCTTGGTGAGGAGGTTTTCGCGCAACAACCGGTATTGCAACTCTCAATAACTGGCCCGGCCGGTTTCACTGTGGATAAGGTGCATCGTTGTGACATCTGGCTAGATAATCGATCCCATTTGCCTGTCAAAGTGATCAGCTATGGGGTGGATGAAGAGCAACTGGAAACGGTCATTATGGCGGCAATGATTATCAATTTGCATTTTCCTGAGCATTTTTTCACCCCTTGATGCGGAGTTCGCTGGTATGGCTGAGTATCGGTTTTCCACTATTTGGCAGGTCAAGGCACCACTTCAGGCGGTATGGGATATTTTATGCCACCCGGATATGTGGCCGCATTGGTGGAAAAGCCTGGAGCAAATCATTGAGATAGAAAAAGGTGATCTACAGGGTATCGGCGCATTACATCGTTATACCTGGAAAGGTGTACTTCCTTATCGGATAACCTTTGATATTCATGTAGTAACCATTATGCCTTTACATTTGTTAGAGGGGCAGGCGAGTGGTGAAGTTGAAGGGATTGGGCAGTGGTCATTATTTTACAATGGCAGCGACACCATTGTTCGTTACGATTGGCATATTCGAACCAATACGCGCTGGATGAACTGTCTGGCGCCAATCGCTGCCCCATTATTTCGCTGGAATCATGATAGCGTTATGCGAGAAGGTGCCAAAGGGTTAGCGCGTAAATTAGGCACCCAGGTGGAGATGAGGTGATGCTATCGCGCCATAAGATGGCATTACGTACTGGCTTACAATGATTGGCAGAGCCAAAAAAGATAACAGTAAGTGATAATTATTTCTGTTTATAAGATAATAAAAGT
>NZ_JAZGQE010000101.1:0-17458 GCF_048593885.1 Yersinia sp. 1252 StPb PI
TGCATTTTTATAGAAATGCTAATTTACATAAAATAATTGTGATCACAGTTACTGTTTTTCAGTGTTTGCATTTCATTAGTATCACAGATCACATTTTTTCATCGGTTTGATTAAGCGCGTCGTCAAGAATAAGCTCAATTTCAGTTAATGCCCACGAGAATGAATTAATGGGTCGCCAAGATAAAATAATAATATAAGGACTCCCTATGCAGGCGCTTATCGATTTCTTTCCTGAAAATAGTATTGCGATATATCCTTCCGCCGAACATTGGGAACACGCTATTGATTTATCAATGGCAAGCCTAATCGATAATCATGCGGTTAAACCTGAATATAGTCAGGCGATCAAAGATGCCACTCGTGAGATAGGGCCTTATTATATTTTGGCACCAGAAATAGCCATGCCGCATGCCCGCCCTGAAAATGGCGTGAACCACACCGCACTCAGCCTGACATTGCTGCGTAAAGGCGTGATTTTCGACGCTGACAGTGAACCGGTAAAATTACTGATAGGCCTGGCAGCAAAAGATGCTGACTCCCATATTTATGCTATTCAGGCATTAAGTGAAATGTTCTGTGACGATGAATCTATTACATCATTACTGAATGCAGCCAACACCGAAAATATAAAAGATATCCTTAAGCGTTATTAACCTATTCCGATAATACAATAACAAGGAATTAATATGGCTAATAAATCAATACGCGCCAAAGTACAATCCTTTGGCGGTTTTCTAACAGCAATGGTAATACCTAATATTGGGGCTTTTATTGCCTGGGGGTTTATCACTGCATTATTTATCCCGACCGGATGGACGCCGAACGAACACTTTGGCAAGTTGGTCGGCCCGATGATTACCTACCTGCTACCGTTAATGATTGGTTCTACCGGTGGGCATTTGATTGGGGGTAAACGCGGGGCCGTGATGGGCGGTATTGGCACTATGGGGGTTATTGTTGGTGCTGATATTCCGATGTTTATTGGCGCGATGGTGATGGGGCCACTGGGGGGTTATTTAATTAAACATATCGATAAGCGATTGGAGAAACACATTCCAGCCGGTTTCGAGATGGTAATTAATAATTTCTCCCTCGGTATCAGCGGCATGTTGCTCTGCCTGCTGGCCTATGAAGTGATCGGCCCGGCGGTGATGGAGGCGAATAATCTGGTCAAACAAGGCATCGAAGCACTGGTGTCTACTGGCTTCTTACCCCTACTGGCGGTGATTAATGAGCCTGCCAAAGTGCTGTTCCTGAATAATGCCATCGACCAGGGTATCTATTACCCACTGGGAATGCAGGAAACTGCTATCCACGGTAAATCAATTTACTTTATGGTCGCCTCAAATCCAGGGCCAGGGTTAGGTATTCTGCTGGCTTTCTCACTATTTGGCAAAGGTATGAGTAAGAAGTCAGCACCCGGCGCGATGATTATTCATTTCCTCGGCGGTATCCACGAGCTGTATTTCCCTTATGTTCTTATGAAACCACTGATGATCATTGCCATGATTGCCGGTGCCATGAGTGGCATATACGTCTTTGAATTATTAGGTGCTGGCCTGGTTGCAGGTCCGAGTCCTGGTTCTATCTTCGCGTATCTGGCATTAACCCCTCGCGGTGGTTTCCTGGCTACCTGTGCGGGTGTCTTTACCGGTACTGCGGTTTCGTTCCTGGTGGGTTCCATCATCTTGAAAATGGACAAAGCCACCAGCGAAGAGAGCTTTGAAGAGTCGCAAACCGCCATGAAGAATCTAAAAGCCGAGGGCATATTGGCCAATCACCTCAACAATGATCATCCGGTACGGTTGATAGCCTTTGTCTGCGATGCCGGGATGGGGTCCAGCGCCATGGGAGCAACCACGTTTAGAAAAAAACTGGAGAAAGCCGGTTACCCGATTGCGGTAAAACATTACGCCATCGAAAACATTCCAACCGATGCTGACATCATTGTTACCCACGCCAGCCTTGAAGGCAGAGCACAGGGAGTGACGGACAAGCCATTGATTCTAATTAAAAATTATCTTGGCGACCAGGCTCTGGATATTTTATTCGAGCAATTGACTACAAGTGATAAGCCAAAGGAATCAGTATGAAAACGAAAGTGGCTGCAATATACGGTAAGCAAGATGTCCGCCTACGTGAGTTTGAATTACCCCCGATCAGCGATGACGAATTACTGGTTAGCGTCATTTCCGACAGCGTCTGCCTGTCGACTTACAAAGCGGCTTTGCTGGGTAGTGAGCACAAACGAGTACCGGACGATGTGGCGCAACACCCTGCCATTACTGGCCATGAATGTGCGGGGGTCATTGTTGAAGTCGGTAAGAATTTAGCCACCCGCTATCGTGCTGGTGAACGTTTTGTGTTGCAACCTGCGATGGGGCTACCCAGTGGCTATTCAGCAGGTTACAGCTACGAATATTTTGGCGGTAACGCCACCTATATGATTATTCCCAAGCTGGCTATTGATCTCGGCTGTGTACTGCCTTATCACGGCAGCTATTTTGCCGCCGCATCGCTGGCTGAACCGATGTGTTGCATTATTGGAGCCTATCACGCCAGTTATCACACCACGCAATATGTTTATGAACACCGCATGGGCATTAAGCCCGGCGGTAATCTGGCCCTATTGGCTTGTGCCGGGCCAATGGGAATGGGGGCTATCGATTATGCCATCAACGGTGATATCAAACCGGCCCGCGTGGTGGTGGTAGATATAGATGAAGTCCGTCTGGCTCGTGCTGAGCAACTACTACCAAGAAAACAGGCGGCAGATCAAGGTATCGAACTGATTTACATCAACAGCAGCAAGCTGGATAACCCCATCGATACATTACGTCAACTCACGGGGGATCAGGGTTTTGATGATGTATTTGTCTACGCAGCTGTGCCAGCAGTCATTGAATTGGGTGATGATTTGCTGGCAGAGGATGGTTGCCTGAACTTCTTTGCCGGCCCGACAGATAAGCACTTTAAAGTGCCGTTTAACTTCTATCACGTCCACTACTCCAGTACGCATATTGTCGGTACTTCTGGTGGCTCTACCGGTGACATGGAAGAGGCACTTACGCTTTCTGCCCAGCGACGCATACAACCCTCTTTTATGATTACTCATATTGGCGGTCTGGATGCTGTACCTGAAACGGTGCTCAACCTCCCCCATATACCGGGTGGCAAGAAACTGATTTATAACGGCATTACCATGCCCCTCACCGCCATTGACGATTTTGCCGAACGGGGTAAAACGGATCCATTATTTGCGCAATTAGCCGAACTGGTCGCCGAAACTCATGGGGTCTGGAATGAAAAAGCAGAACACTATCTGTTAGCGCACTTTAACGTGGATATCGGAGTCGAGAGTGAAAACACTGGCATATGATATTTTCCGCACCACCGAACAAGCAGCAATGGCGGCCTGGCCACTGCTCGGCTGCGGTAACAAAAACCTTATTGATGGCGTTGCCGTCAGCGCCATGCGCGAGGCCTTAAATCAGATGACGATGCAAGGAAGCATTGTTATCGGAGAAGGCGAAATTGACCATGCGCCGATGCTGTATATTGGCGAACAACTCGGTGCCGGTGGGCCACCTGTTGATATTGCTGTTGATCCTATTGAAGGTACCCGCATGGTCGCGATGGGGCAAGCCAATGCGCTGGCTGTGATTGCTTTTGCCCCACGAGGAATGTTGTTACATGCGCCTGATATGTATATGCGAAAATTAGTGGTAGGTGCACAAGCCAAAGGTTCCATTGACTTGCGCCGTTCACTGACAGAAAACCTGCGCTGTGTGGCGGCTAAGTTAAACAAACCTTTAAATACGTTACGCATGATTACCCTCGACAAACCGCGCCATCAGCAGGCTATCGAACAGGCCAATGCACTCGGTGTTAAAGTTTATGCTATTGCGGACGGCGATGTGGCCGCCAGCCTGATGACCTGCTTATCCAACGGGCAGGCCGATGTGATGTATTGCATCGGCGGCGCACCTGAAGGCGTTATCTCGGCCTGTGCCATTCGTGCTTTGGGCGGCGATATGCAAGCTGAATTGATCGACTTTTGTCAGGCCAAAGGGGAAAGCGTGACCAATCGGGATATTGCCCTCACGGAGCACCAACGCTGCCAGCAAATGGGGGTTAACCTTAATCAGGTCTATTCTCTGAGCGAATTGGTGCGCTCCGGGCAGATTATTTTTTCCGCAACCGGCATCACTCAGGGTGATATCGTCACCGGTATTAAGGAAAAAAATGGGGGCCAACTTCAAACCCAAACACTTTTGATTAACGGGCTGGATAACACCTGTAATATCATCAACTCCCTCCACTATCGATAATGGTGTTAAGGGTAGGATGACTGCATTAACTGAAGATGACGTACTCGAAAGGCTCGCCAGTCCTGAAAATCTCAATGATTTTCTGCTGAATGCCAATGAGATCTTATTTCAGGGTATTAAAAGCCTTCTGCCCTATTTATTTATCAATAATGATGAAGATATTCAGGAATACGCCGTCAAGCCTTTATTAGCCAAGTCAGGCCCACTGGACAGTCTGGATGTTTCTTTGCGCTTAATTTATGCGTTGGGGCAAATAACAAAAGCGGTTTATGCCGATATTTTGTTATTTTCTCAGCTCAGTGAGCATTTGCAGGAAACCGGAGATATTACTGAGTTTCATGACGATATCGTTTATGAATTTATGGGTAATCTCAATGCCGTGACCCAGAATAAAACCTTATTTCAAATGATTGAAAAGATGAAGTTTTCTGACTTCACCATTTTTAATCAGACCCGCTACGGGAATATGGTGAAAACCGGGCTGACGTTGGCAGTGACGTCATTATTACAGGAACTGACTTATGAGAGTGGAACTTAACATTAATGGGCTACAGAACAGCGCGCATTTTCCCGACCGCGATATTACTCATCTGCATCTGCCACTATTAGCCTCACTGTCTCAGCAACAACAGCAACTTCAGCGCCGCATGGTGGTTTTTTTATGCGCGCCACCCGGTACCGGTAAATCCACCCTCGCCACATTTTGGCAATGGCTTTCCCAACGGGATACCACTCTAACACCGGTACAATGTCTGCCTATGGACGGCTTTCACCACTACAATCACTACCTTGATGCCCGCCAGTTACGCAGTAAAAAGGGAGCACCAGAAACCTTTGATTTGCCTAAGCTACGTCAGGCAATCCACCGCTTGCAGCAACCTGGCGCGACCTGGCCTGCCTATGACCGCCGGTTACATGACCCGGTTGAAGATGCCATTATTGTCGACGCACCGATTATCGTGCTGGAGGGCAATTGGTTATTACTGCAACAACCCGGTTGGCAGCAGTTGAAAGCACTGGCTGATTACACTATTTATATTAATGCCGCCCCAGAATTACTGCGGGATCGCCTGATTGAGCGCAAGATCCGTGGCGGTTTATCGCCACAGCAGGCCGAGGATTTTTACCTCGCCACTGACGGCCCTAATGTGTTCAAGGTATTGCAGTTCAGCCAGCCCGCTGACTGTCATTTAGTGATGGATAGCGATATGAGTTACCACAAAGCCTGATCCACAATAAGAAAAAACCCGCCAGCGGCGGGTTTTCACTTTTACACATCGGCTCAAGGTTGCGGGTCGCTGCCAGAATCCTCTTTGCGGGTTTTCACCCATTCTCGCAGCCGCTGAATATGCAGATACAGTGCGGGAATAAACAGTATCCCCACCGCAGTGGCCATCAACATGCCACCAAACACGGTGATACCGATAATTTGACGGCTCATCGCCCCGGCTCCACTGGCAAAAACCAGTGGCATCACCCCGAGGATAAACGAAATAGCAGTCATCATAACCGCACGAAAACGCTGCTTAGCACCTTCCTGTGCCGCATCACGGATACTCGCGCCCTCTTCTCTGCGGGCTTTAGAAAATTCGACGATCAAAATCGCATTCTTAGCCGCCAGCCCTATCAGCAACACTAAGCCGATTTGCGCGTACACATCGTTGGCAAACCCCATTGCCGCCAGCCCTACTACCGCCCCGCCTACGGCAAACACCACCGAGAGGATAACCACCAGCGGAATACTCCAACTCTCATATTGGGCGACTAAAAACAGATAGGCAAAGACCAATGCAGCAAGATAGATAAACACCACTTGCCCGCCGGTTTGCTGCTCCTGCCACGACATTCCGCTCCAGCTATAGCTGTAACCTGACGGTAAATTCTGTGCCAATAACGACTCCATCGCCGCCATTGCCTGACCAGAGCTTGCACCATCAGCCGCGGAACCGCTGATGGCTACCGAAGGGAACTGGTTGAAATTACTGATAAAGGGCGCACCCACTGAGGGGGTTAATGTCACCAGATTGGCCAGACTGACCAATGCACCATTGTCACTGCGCACATTCAGACTATTTATCTGCGCGGTGCGCTGGCGGAAATCCATATCATTTTGTAATTGCACCCGGAACATACGGTTATTCAGGGTAAAATCCCCCGCATTCATCCCCCCAAGTGACGTTTGCAAGGTTTGGAAGATTCGGCTGACCGGTACCTGTAACAGCGCGGCGCGGTCACGATCGATACTCAGATTAGTTTCAGGCACCGAGGCGCTGAAGGTGGTAAATACCCGGCTGAGTTTCGGGTCCTGATTAGCGGCAAAAATAATTCCCTGACTCACCTGCGCCAACTCTTGCGGTGACTGGCCTAACAACGCCTGAATACGTAAATCAAATCCAGAAGCACTGCCCAACCCGGCAATAGCCGGTGGGTTTACTGCCATGATCATCGCCGAAGGGATAGCGGCCAAATTGGCCTGAATACTGGCCAGCACGCGATCAATATGAGGCCGTTGCCCCCAAGGTTTGAGCATCACAATGGCAAACCCGGCATTGGGCGAGTTGTTGCCGCTAAGCAAACTGAAGCCGGTGATTTTTATCACATCCTCGACAGCATCATTATCAGTAACCACTTGATACATCTGGTCCATCACCGTCTGAGTCCGATTAAGCGAAGCCCCATCTGGTAGTTGTAAACTGACAAAGAAGTATCCCTGATCTTCCTCCGGCAGAAACGAGGTGGGTAACCGCGTGTAACCCCACCAGGTTGCCAGCCCCACCAGCAGTAGCGCGACGATACTGAATACCGCGCGGCTACTGATACGGCCGGTCAATGAAACATAACCGTCGCGGGCGCGATCAAGCCCACGATTAATACCGCCGAACAGACCGGTATCTGCCAATGTGCGCCGTTTCAGCAATACCGCACACAGCGCCGGACTTAAGGTTAAGGCATTGATACTGGATAAAATCACCGCCGCCGACAGTGTTACCGCAAACTGCCGGTATAGCTCACCGATAATCCCTGGCAAAATGGCAATCGGCACGAATACCGCCATCAGTACCAGGGTGGTTGCGATAATCGGCCCGGCAATTTGAGTCATCGCCTGTCTGGTTGCTTGCGCCGGTGACAGATCAGGGTCATTCGCTAATAAGCGCTCGACGTTTTCCACCACCACAATAGCGTCATCCACCACAATGGTTAGCGCCAGAATAATGGCAAACAGGCTCAGGGTATTGGCCGAATAACCAAAGATATACAGTACAGCGAAGGTGCCGAGCAGGGAGACCGGAATGGTAAGCGCGACGATAAAAGTCGCCCGCATACTTTGCAAAAACAGATACACCACCGCCAATACCACAATTAAGGTTAACGTCAGTGACACTGCGATTTCATGCAATGTTGCGGTAACCGGCAGGGTGGAGTCGTAATTGATTTCATACGTCAGGTCTGGCGGGAAAGAGGCTGATAGCCGGGCCATTTCATCCCGCACCCCATTAGCCACATTTAACGCGTTGGCACCCGGCACCGGGTAAACCACTAAAAATGCCGATTCAGTCTGGTTTTGCGCCGCACTGACCTGATAGTTCTGCGCCCCCAGTGCCACGCGAGCAACATCACCTAACCGAATCATGCCGCCCTGAGGATTGCTACGAATAATCACATTAGCAAACTGTTGTGGGTCCGTTAGCCGCCCTTGTCCACTGATGGTCAGGGTTTGCTGTTGACCGGGCACCGACGGTGATGAGCCAATCTGCCCGGCAGCCGCCTGTACGTTTTGCTGTTGTAATGCTGCGACAATATCCTGCACGCTGACATTCAGTGATTCCATCCGTTGCGGATTGAGCCAAACCCGCATGCTGTAATCACGCGCGCCAAATACCTGTACATCGCCGACACCATTGATACGCGCAATGGCATCACGCAACTGAATACTGGTGTAATTGCTGACAAACAGCGCATCATGGGTTTGTTTCGGTGAAAAAACACTGACTCCCAGCAACAAGTTAGAGGCCCGTTTGCGCACGGAAATACCGTTTTCATTCACCTCCGCCGGCAACTGAGCACTCACCTGAGAAATGCGGTTTTGCACCTCAACCGCCGCCATATCGGGGTCGGTACCACTGGCAAAGGTAATACTTAACTGATAACTGCCGTTATTAGCACTGGTCGATTCCATATACAGCATATTGCTGACACCGTTGACCTGCGCTTCCAGTGGTGAGGCCACGGCTTGTGCAACATCGCGAGCACTGGCTCCGGGGTAGACGGCACTCACGGAAACCACCGGTGGCGTAATATCAGGATATTGTTCCACCGGAATCACATACAACGACACCCAGCCAACAATGGTTATCACCAGTGCAATAACAATGGCAAACTTGGGCCGACGGATAAAGAAATGCAGCATCTGGCCTTCCCCTTAATTTACTGTCAGTGGTGTAGCAACGCTGGCGCTAACCGTCATCCCTGGCCGGACATGTTGTAGCCCTGCCACAATCACTCGCTCGCCCACTTTCAGCCCGTCAGTCACTTCATATTGTTGTTCAAACTGCTCACCCAACGTCACTTGCCGCACATCGACCTGATCTTTATCGTTCACCACCAAAACAAAGTGTCCCTGCTTATTCTGCTGCAATGCGGCAATCGGTATGACAGTAACCGGTTTTGCCATTTCTGCTGCCAGCGACACATTCACCACCCCACCGGGCAGTAATAAATGCCGTGGATTGGCAAAACGGGTACGCAGGGTAACGGTACCGGTCTGTTTATCAATTTGATTATCAACGGACTCAAAAACGCCGCGTTCCGGGTACTGCTTACCATTCGCCAGTTGAATACGGGGAGTAAAGTTGCCAAACGGCAATGTGCTGCTGTCAGCAGAGGGACCTGCAACCGACAACTGATAGGTTGCTGTAATGTAATCTCGTTCATTCACTGCAATAGCTACCCGAATCGGATCAAGTTGGACAATATTGACCAACGTGCCGCTGGCGGGATTAATTAGGCTACCGACATTAAAACGGCTGTGACCAATCTGACCGGTTATCGGCGCGTAAATACGGGTAAAACTGAGCTGTAATTGCTGGATTTGCAGGTTCGCCTGCGCCTGAGCTACCGCCGCGCGGCTAATATCGCGCTGCGCTTGTGCTTCGTCAACTTCCGCCTGGCTGACCGAGCGATTACTTCCCAAACGCTGTAAGCGGGTGAGGTTCACCTGAGCATGATTAGCACTGGCAGTCGCACTGTCTAACTGCGCCTGGGCCTGCGTTACTGCGGCCTGATGCAATGCGGGATCAATTTCATACAATAGAGAGCCCTGCTTGACCATCTGCCCTTCAGTAAACAACCGCGCAGCAATAAACCCTTCGGTGCGGGTCGTCACATCCACCGCCTGAATCGCCTCCACGCGCCCCAAATACTGTAACGCAGTATCTGGTGTGATTGAGGTTACGACCGAAACAGTCACCGCAGGCAGCGGTGCTGCTGCAAAAACCTGATGTGTCACAAGACTCAACAGCAAGAGCAAATTCAGCCGAGTCCGTAGGATTCGTGGCACGTAATTGATTAGCGTGGACCAAACCAAATTCAGTGTAACCATGGTCATTCCTTACTCTCGGCAAAAAGTGATAATTTCATAACAGGCGCGCAACCTTTTGCGGGCCAAAGAGAAGGTAACGTATTACACCTATAATGATAAGAGACTAAGATTATATTCATGTTAGTTTATATTTCTTCTGAGTCTTCACTTCCTGCTGATTAAATGGATGTTTTATCCTATTGAGGATCAGCCTAAATTTTGTAAGTGCCAAGGGAACTCACTATGACGGACTCCAGCCAGCCAGAATCACCATCACGGGCAAAAGGAGATAATGTTTTCTTTGCAAAACAAACTTTACAGGCCATGGCCTTGCTGGTTGGGGCAACCATCATTATTGCAGCGGTAGGCATTATCTATATCGCCTCGCAATTAAATGAACAAGCGACATCTCAAAGCCGTTTTCTGGTAGAAAAAGCCTGGAAAATGCGGCAAGACTCAATAAAAACCCGAATAAAAGACAATGCTTTCTGGGGTGATGCTTATGAACATTTGCATGTAAAAGTCGATCCTGACTGGGCTTTTGTCAGCCAAAATCTGGGGCCGTCACTGTATAGCGACTTTAATTATGAGGGAGTGTTTGTCGTTGATGGGCCAGGAAAAACCCGTTATTCGGTCATCAATGGGCAACTGAAAAATATTAGCCTGCCCGATTGGCTCAACAAAGATATAACCCCGTTGATTGACGCCGCCCGAGCGCGGGCAGACAAACAATATATTGCAACTGAAACCATCGACGTGGCAGGGCAACCGGCCATTGTTGCGGCTGCGGCCTTAACCACTGGTAGTGATCCACGCGTTAAAACAGTGGCTGGAGCACCCTCTGTTCTGGTGTTTATCGATTTACTGACACAGCCCGAGCTAAATACCTTGGGCGAAGATTATGGTATTCATCAACTGCGTACCCCTGAGGATGAAAAAGACGCGGCATCCAGCCCGTCAGTTCTATTATCTGCCAGTGATAACAGCGCATTGACGCTGCATTGGAATCAGGATATGCCCGGCGCGCAACTGCTCAACATATTACTCCCACTACTGATGCTGGTTGCGTTGATTCTTGGGCTGACCGGCTGGTTAGTTCTGCGGCGGGCGATGTCAGAAGCACGGGTAGCGGATGAAAACAAATCTGCTTTAATCGCCAGCGAAGAACGCTTTCGTCATGTCGCCGAAGCTGCTACCGACTGGTTATGGGAAACCGATGCCGATTTACGCATCACCTACCTGTCGCAACGGTTTTTGACCATTACCGGATTAAGTGTGGAGTACTGGCTGGGGCGTAATCTTGATTCACTGTTAAATTGTGACATTATCCCGCTGCGCTCTTGGTTACAGCACACCCATCTGACGGAATCTCGCAATGAGTTGCAATGCACTTATTTCTCCGCCAAGGGCGATAAACGCATTTGCCGTATCTATGCCAAACCTATCATCCAAAACAACAAAACCATTGGGTTCCGTGGCACCGCATCGGATATCACCCGTGAAATAGAAGCACAGGAACGGATTCAACACCTCTCTCTACATGATGCATTGACCGGTTTACCCAACCGTCTGCGAATGAAAGAATTCCTGGAAAATAAGTTACGCCATTTAGCTGCGGCCCCCCACCCGCTGGTGATCCTCAATGTTGACTTGGATAAGTTTAAACCTGTTAACGACACTTTTGGCCATGTTACCGGTGATCTGGTACTGCATCAGGTATCTGAACGCCTAAGAAGTTGTTTGCGTGATCAAGATTTAGTCGCGCGTCAGGGGGGAGATGAATTCGTTCTAATTATCACAGGTCTTGCGTCACGCAAAGAAATTGAACAGCTTTGTGCGCGCGTTATCACCCGAATCGAAAGTCCTTACGTGATAAATGATCAGGATATTTATATCGGGGCCAGCATTGGTATTGCACTGGCACCTCAAGACTCAATGCAAGCCGAAGAGCTATTACGATTTGCAGATATTGCCATGTATGAAGCTAAAAACAGTGGCCGTAACCGTTGGAGCTTCTACTCCAGTGAAATGAATGAGCGCCTGATGCAACGCAGTGAGCTAGAGCGTTTTTTACGTCAGGCCGTTAAGCACAACGAATTTAACCTTTATTACCAGCCACGCTACCGTATTGAGGGAACACAGCTGACGGGTGCTGAAGCCTTGGTGCGCTGGAATCACCCAATTTTGGGGCTGCTGATGCCGGATCAATTTATTGCGCTGGCCGAAGAGACGGGGCTTATCACCTCAATTAGCGACTGGACCATGCTACAGGCATGTCAGGATGCATCGACATGGCCCTCGTCACTGATTGTTTCCGTTAATATTTCTGCGGTTGAATTCAGGAACCAGCGCCTGATAGAACGAGTGCGCCAAGTCCTGCTGCTCACCGGGCTACCTAGCCATCGATTGGAGCTGGAAATCACCGAGCGGATAATGATTGAAGATGCCGATGGTGCCTTTAAAACCATGACAGCATTGAAAACCCTGGGTGTGCGCTTATCGATGGATGACTTTGGTACTGGATATTCCTCACTGAATTATCTGCGCCGCTTCCCGTTCGATGGATTGAAAATTGATAAGAGCTTTACCGATGAACTGGCCGAGTCACATGAAGGCCAATCAATTGTCGAAGGGATCATTAACCTCGGCCATGCACTGTCCATGACGGTGACCGCCGAAGGGGTAGAAACCGCCGAACAGCTCGGGCAGTTACAGACTCTGATGTGTGATGAAGTTCAGGGTTATTTCTTGGGTAAGCCAATGAAACTGGATGATTTATCAGTTCTTATCCGTAATACACATTATGACTGAGGGCCGTTCAGCCGCTGACGCTCAAGGCGATAGGGCTGAGCGGTAACGCTATTTTTAAGAGATTAGCCGGGGAGAGGCTAACCCAGATCGCTTATTTTCAGTTGATAAAGGCCATCCAGAAAAGCTGGAATAAAGCTACCAGGGCCTGCCACCTGCTGAGATACCTGCCCGCCGACTTGTGACATCACCCGGCAAGCCGTTGCCACATGATGTAAACGGTCACCTTCCTGTGCGCAAAATGCCGCTACCACGGCAGAAAGTGCGCACCCCGTCCCCACTACCCGAGTCATCAGTTTATCGCCACCAGTCACGGCAAAATCACGCAGGCCGTCGGTGATATAATCCACCTCACCGGTAACCGCAACCACAGTCTGCACCTGTAGTGCCAATTGGCGAGCAGCAGGCAGTGCACTCACCGAAGAATCGACACTATCCACCCCACGCCCCATGGTCGCCATACCGCTTAATGCCATGATTTCCGAGGCGTTACCCCGTATCGCCGCAGGTTTTAGCGCTAATAATTGATGGGCAAAATTAGTACGATAGACAAGCCCGCCGACCGCAACGGGGTCCAGCACCCAAGGGGTGGAGGATTGATTTGCCGCCTGGATTGCCGCCAGCATGGATTCGGCCTGAGCACGGTGTAACGTGCCGATATTGATAAGTAAACTGTTCGCCATTGTACTAAATTGTGCGGCCTCTTCAGCTTCAACCACCATGGCAGGAAAAGCCCCTAATGCCAGTAACACATTGGCAGTGAAGGACTGTACTACCTCATTAGTCAGGCAATGGACTAATGGCGGTGTCGTTTGGAATTGCAACAAGCAGGCCGCCGCCAGTGCATCAGGAAATAGAGCGGGTGTAATAGGCGTATCAGTGTGCATGGTATTTATAATTCCCCCACCTTAGCAAATTATCGTTACATCTGGAGATGCATATAGACCTTACTCTGGCGCGATCTGAGCTAAAGCTTGTGGATAAAGCTACCGTAAAAAATATCAATGCCATCAAGTCACCTGCCAATACCCGCTTTTTGTAGCACCGACTCTTACCAGGCGGCCTTTCTCCTGTAATATCTTGATATTACGTTCAATCGTCCGATTACTTACACTGAGTTCACTTGCCAGTTGGACAATAGTGATGGTTGGACTTGCAGTGATGGTTGCTAAGATCCGCTCAGCCGTCACCGTGAGAGAAAGTGAATTTTCTACCGACATTTCTACCGACATCATGGAAGAATCTATTTTCTGCATACCAATGCCTTCTGCTAATGCACCAATCAGTTTTTCCAACATAAACTCGATAAATAATGTGCAGTCGCTGGCCCGATCGCACTTACCCAATATCCGATAATATTCCTGTTGCTGATTATGAATTAAAGTTTCTACCGGCAACCATGCCAATTCTGAACGCCATTCACTGAGGATAAGCGTTTGCCATAAGCGCCCCATACGCCCATTACCATCAGCAAACGGGTGGATAAATTCAAATTCGTAGTGGAAGATAGAACTGGCAATCAGTGGATGAATGTCAGCGTGCTGCAACCATTTAAGTAAATCACCGACTAAACGCGGTAACTGATTGGCTGGGGGGGCCATATGAATAAGCTGTTTCTCTCGATAAACGCCCACATTACCGTGGCGTAGCAGCCCAGGTGTATCAACTAAACCCATCATTAAAAAACGATGTGCGGCTAACAAATCATCAAGTTGATGACTTTGCCAGTGGGGAAGCTTTTCATAGGCAAGTATAGCGTTGCGCACTTCCTGGATATCTTTCGCCGGTGCGAGTACCCGCTTACCTTCCATGATCGCAGTAACTTGTCCCGTCGTCAGACTGTTATGCTCGATTGCCAACGATGCCTGTATAGTGCGAATACGATTTTCTTTACGTAACAAAGCGGAAGATTGCTCAACCTGCGTAGCCCAACGGCCCAATAGTTCCCCGACCTCAACAACCTGATTTAGTATGTTGGGTGTTATGCTATAAGGCGGTTGGTAACCTGCCACAGTGCTCCCCTTTTCATCAATTAAGTCAGCCCATACCGTGCTACGCAAATCATGGTGTGTTGAATGCCAAATATCAAGCACTTGTCCTGCGTCACTCACCCTCTACTTATTCTAAGACGTATGTTTACTGGGTATACAGGATGCTACGTGACGTTGAACAGCAATAACACAAGTAACCGGAATCTTCACTCCACATTGGTGGTATGTTGTCGGCCCTACCCAGTGCTGCGTGCAGCGGCAATCAGTGCTTGCCCTAGAGCCAGCCCACCATCACCGGCAGGCAGGCGCTGGGGCAGCAACAGTTGGAAATCATGCAGTTGTGCGCTAAGTAACTCACGCAGTAACCGGTTATGTAGCACCCCACCTGAAAAGACAATAGTATCAATACGATAATACTGGGCCGCCTGCCGCGCCAAAGTAGCAAATCCTTGGGCCAGAGCAAAATGGAACGCATAGGCCCGCTCAGCCGGAGTGGCATCATAAGCCAACCATTGCTGCCAGAAAGTGGCTAAGTCCAGTTGGTTATCGCACAGCGGCATCGTCACTGGCGGCACTGAAACCGCACTTTGTCGCGCCAGTGCTTCCAACCGGCAGGCGGCTTCGCCCTCCCAACTTATCGATAGCGGCGCAAGATTGAGCGCAGCCGCTACTGCATCAAATAAGCGCCCAGTTGAAGAGGCCAACGGCGCATTAATCCCCCGCTCAATCGCCCGCGCCAATACCCTACCCTCCGGCTGAGGAATCGCCGCACTCTCAGGCAAATGTTGCCAATTGGGGACATAGCGCTGTAACTGGGCCAGCAGGTTGCGCCACGGTTGACGCGAGGCCAGATCGCCACCGGGTAGTGCCACCGCGGGCAAGCCACCAATGTATTCACAGCTCGTATAATCTACTCGCAGGCATTCACCACCCCATAATTGACCATCAGCGCCATAACCCAGCCCATCCAGTGCCACACCGATCACTACCCCACCCTCGCGAGGCCAGCCATGCTCTGCCAGACAAGCCACCAGATGGGCATGATGATGTAGTATGTCGACACAAGGGATATCCCGTTGTGCTGCCAGGGTTTTCCCTAATTGGTGGCTGACGTATCCGGGGTGAGCATCCACCGCTATCACCTGTGGTGTGAAATGGTAAATATCGCAAAACAGCGCCACTAACTGCTGCTGTTGCTGTGCGATATCGCGGTCTTCCAGATCCCCCAGATGTTGACTCAACACTGCATTACCATCACGCAACAGGCAAAACGTGTTTTTCATATCCGCACCCAGCGCCAGAACTGCTGGCTGCTGGCTAAATCCCGGAGGTAACTCGAAAGCATCTGGCACATACCCTCTGGCTCGGCGTAGCATTTCAGCACTGCTGCCGGTGAGTCGCACTAATGAGTCATCGGCCCGCTGCACAATTTGCCTATCGTGCAATAACCAGTGGTCAGCAATATCTCTCAGAGCACTAAGCGCCTGCTCATTACTCAATGCCGGGGGTTTACCACGGCCATTACCGGAGGTCATCACCAGAGGCCGTCCGACCTGTTGCAGCAGCAAATGTTGTAACGGATTGGCGGGTAGCATCACGCCAATTTCAGGTAAGCCCGGTGCCAGCGCCGTACACAGCGGGCTATCAGCCCGCGACGAAACCAACACAATCGGAGCCGCAGGGCTACGTAACACGCGTAATAACGCGGCGCTATCGTTACTTTGCACGCAGCGTGATAACCAGTCGGCGTGCGGTAACATCACCGCCAGCGGCTTGGAAGGTCGCTGCTTGCGCTGCCGTAAACGGGCCACCGCAGCAGCATTGGTGGCATCTACCGCCAGATGGAATCCTCCCAGCCCTTTGACGGCAACAATATCTCCTGCCAACAGGGCGGCTGCGGCTTGCTCTAGCGCCGCGAAGTTGTGCGCAATCGGCTGTCCCTCTCGCCCCGTTAGCCACAATTGCGGGCCACAATCGGCACAGGCATTGGGTTGGGCGTGAAAACGGCGATCGGCCGGATGGTCATATTCTGCCTGACAGGCAGCACATAGCGGGAATTCGCGCATGGCGGTATAAGGCCGGTCATAGGGCATGCGGTGGATAATAGTAAAACGTGGGCCACAATGGGTGCAGTTGATAAACGGGTAGCGGTAGCGACGATTGGCAGGATGGTTCATTTCAGCCAAACAGGCGTCGCAGGTTGCAGCATCCGGTACAATTTGCGTATCCATCTGACCGGCACCGCTATGATGAATCACAAAATCCAGCGGCGGCTGCGCCCAATGGTAGGGCGAGGTGGTGACACTATCAATTTGTGCCAATGGCGGGCAATGTCGCGGCAGTGCCTGTAAGAAATCCGCCAGCGCCGGTGATTGCCACAGGTGAATCGTCACGCCCGCACTGTCGTTACTGACATCGCCCCTTAGAGCAAAGCGGTGGGCAAGTTGCCAGATATAAGGGCGGAAACCCACGCCTTGCACCTTACCTTTTACCCGCAGACAGAGACCATTTTTATCCACTAAAACTCCTTCACAAGGCTGCCAGCAACCTGTTTTATAGCTCGGAGATTGCGGGGCGACTGCACCGATGGGCGCTTCGACGGCTCACGCCGTTACGACCCATTCGGCACATTTCCCCACTTATCAACTGGTTAATCGCCTGTCACTTCAAGTGCGAATAGACTCCCAAAAGTCATTGGAGTTGCAGGTAGGCAGCAAGTAAGCAAATCCCGATGAGCTGACATCAGTCAG
>NZ_JAZGQE010000102.1:0-17119 GCF_048593885.1 Yersinia sp. 1252 StPb PI
ATTTTTCATCCGAGATTATTCCGCTGGATATTTATTTTAACTCTCGAGGTTAATCCATTGGCTAAATATTTTAAGGACTCACGGCCCTTAATTCTCCTTCAAGATGAAAATAACTATCCAACTGAATTTTATTGATTTTAATTACATTGCTAAGATTTTTTTCCAAACCTGGTCATTAATGGGAATACCATCGCGCTGATTTTCCGCTTTAACGCGAGGGAATTTATGCCCTGGTAGACGAATAGCGACATCAGGGTTATCGCGCTCAGCTTGAGTGACATAATCACAAATGCGTTTTAATTTTTCATCGCGAGTTTTGCCATCAATCAGACGATCGATTTCAATGGCAATAAACACTTGTGAGATACAGAATTCATCTGATTTGTCTTGCGTGACTTCGGCAACGGATAAACCGCCAGAGAGCAGGGTGGCAATCATATCCAGCACAATGGATAAACCAGAACCTTTCCAATAGCCCATTGGCAGAATGCGCCGGTTTTCCTCAATAATGGCCGGATCCCGCGTGAGATTGCCGTCATTATCGAAACCACCATCCACGGGCAATGTATTGCCCGCCAATCGGTTAACTTCCAGCATGCCATAAGAGAACATCGACATAGACATATCGACCATAGTGATGGTTTCACCGGGAACGGCAATGATCAGAGGATTGGTGCCGATACGGCACTCTTTGGCTCCCCACGGCGGCATTACAGCAATTGAGTTTGTCCAGCAGATGCCAATATAACCTTGTTCTGCCGCTTGCCAGCCGTAGGCACCACCGCGCATCCAATGGTTAGCATTGCGCAAGGCCACCACCCCAATACCATGCTGATCCGCTAATACCATGGCACGATCCATCATTTGTTTGGCGGTTAAATTGCCAATAGCCTGATGAGCATCCCATTGCTCGATAGCCCCGAGTGCTAATGCCTTGGTTGGAATAGCATCAGGCACGATATCACCGGCTTCCAATTGTTGAATAAAACGTGGGAATCGATTTACGCCGTGGGAATAAACACCGTATTCAGTGGATTGCGCAAACATCTCGGCACAAGCATCAGCGGTAACTTCACTCACTTTTCGCGCCAATAGTACCCGTTTAAACTCTGCCTTTAACTGCTGGTAACTGACTCTCATTGCGCGCTCCCCTGAATAATTTAAAAATTGAAGTGTATTTTTTTGATGCGCTAAATTTCAATATGCGAAATCACATTTCAAATTAATGCTATACCTCCACAGAAGTGAAGTCAAAGCAGCACCGTAGTTAAATATTATTTAAAAACAATTGGTTATATTGTTTTTAGTCAAAATGTGATCACTACCTCGTTTTGTTGATTATTCAGGCAGTGCAGCGCACAGATACGACGTGGCCGTGCGCAGGATAATCCTGTTTTATTATGGGGTTACGAGGGTAAATGCCGGATGAATTCGGCATGGATAGGGGGCTGGGTTATGGGTTTTTCTCAGCCATAAGTATTCACTCTGATGCGATACAGTGAAGTACCGGCAGTGATATAAAGTTCATCACCGTTCGGTCCGCCGAAAGTGCAATTTGATACCCGCTCAGGAACTGAAATCTTACCCAGTAATGTTGCTTGTGGGGTAAAAACCAGCACACCATCCGCACAACTGCAAAATAGATTGCCCGCATGATCGACACAGAATCCATCAGGGAAGCCCGGTGATATTTCTGCAAAAATACGGCCATCACCCAGTTGTAACCCAATTACGGGGTAAACCCGCAACTGCCGCCGGCCGAGGGTGGGGAAATCGACAATTGACATATCCGCCACATACAGCAGTTGTTCATCTGGCGAAAAAGCCAGCCCGTTTGGGCGCTGTAAGTCACAGGCCGCGATACGTAGTGCGCTATCTTTAGGATCGAAACAGTACAAGTAGCAGCCAATAACCTGACTTTCTGATTTATAGCCCTCGTCGTCGCCGGTAATGCCATAAGGCGGATCGGTAAACCATAAGGTACCGTCTGATTTCACTACAATGTCGTTGGACGAGTTAAAACGCTTGCCGTCGATACGATCAACCAATAGCGTGATATTGCCTTGTATATCAGTCTGGCTGATACCGCGTCGGCCATGCTCACAACTGACAATCGAGCCATTAGCCATACGGGCATTACCATTAGCAAAGTTGGACGGTGACCGGTAGAGGCTGAGTTCGCCGTCGCGACACCAGCGAAACATCCGGTTCCCTTTTACATCACTGAATACCACGGCATTTTCTTGTGGTAACCAGACCGGCCCTTCCGCCCAGATAGCCGGGGAGCATAAACATTCCAGTGGGCTATCGGCGGCCAACACCGCCGATAATTCATCGATACTTGTCTCAGCCAGCGTTAACATGGTCATGGTTGCTGCCTCCGACGGCGTATTTACGCCTGACTTATTTCACGCCCCAAATAGCTTTATAATGACCCTGATAATCGTTCTGTGGGTCAAACATCTGTTTATCACCCCCGTCGCTGCTTATGTTGTCGCGGGTAACCAAATGAGCAGGAGTCACGTAGCCAGAGGGGGGCTGTTTGGCGAATGCACGGTTAAATTCATCCAGTAGTTGCCAGCCATGCAGTTTCAACGGCTCCGGCACCGTAGCTGACTGGCTGTCGCCAGAGCGGATGCGTTGATAGGCAGAAATAGAGCCATCCCCCGCCGAAATATTGTAAGGCGCGTTGTTGCCACCTTTACCCGCCGTTTTCAGGGCAGGGGCCATAAAATCAAAGTAGAGGTCGTTAATTGCTAAAGCGTATTGGAAGTTATCACCGTATTTTTGTAACAGGCTGAAGGTCATTGCTGGCATACGGTTGGCGGTATCTGCCAACGGGGTATCAATAAATTCAATCACCTGGCATCCGGTGCATTTCTCAATGGTTTGTTTCATCACATTGGCTTTGTCCAACGCGATTTGATACAACGAATCAGTGAAAATCAGGACCTTGGCCTGACCTTCTGATTTTGCTACGGCATACAGTGCAGCAATACGGGCTACATCATTGGAGTCGGAGGTAACATTATAAAAAATATTGTAATTCTTCACCGGACCCGGCTCTGGGACGGCATGCCAGGCGGTCAGCACAATACCTTGTGCAATGGCTTTTTTGAGTGGTATTTTCGCGACATTGGGATTCCAACCACCGATAACAATACCGTCAGGTTTTTGTGCAATCGCCTGATTTAATGATGATAACTGATCTTTAACCGAGCCTCCGCCATCAAGCGTTTCCAGCTTCCAGCCAGCGGCTTTGGCCGCTTGTGATAAGCCTTCTTGTACTCCTTGCACGCCGCCGTTTTTCATATCAGAAGCAATAAAAATAATATGCTTATTGGGTTGCAGTGCTGGGCCACTGGTGGGGCCATCCCATTCAGTCACCGTTGATGTGGCCTTACTGACTGCGGCCTTGGCTTCATCAAGATAGCTGTCAGCCCAGCCGGGTAATGCAGTGGCAAATACCGTGGTAAAAAGTAAGCCCTGTAGTATCAAATTGCGTTTCATATTCTGTTCCTTGGTGAGGTTAAGAATTTGTAGCTTTTTTAGTGTTGCCCGGCGTTTGGCTGGGCTTGACGGCTTTTTGATTCAATAATCTGCGCCGTTGGGCATAACCGGCTAAGGTGATGGAAAGCAGCAATGTGGCACCGTTAAACAAGGGTTCAACCCAGAACTCGCCACCGAATTGCTGAATACCTGCAATACCAATTGCCAGAATCGCAATCCCTACTACCGTTCCCCACACATTGACCCGGCCTGGGCGGATGGTAGTACTGCCGAGGAAGGCACCGACCAGTGCCGGTAACAGATAGTCCATACCGACACTGGCCTGGCCAACCCCTTGCTCCGAGGCGATGAGCACACCACTGAATCCTGTCAACACGCTGGAGGTGATAAATGCGCCGACAGTAAAACGGTTGACCGAAATCCCGTTAAGCCGAGCGGCTGCGGGATTCCCACCCACGGCATACATACAGCGGCCAAGCGGGGTATGTTCGGTAATGAGCCACAGCACCACAGCGATAATCAATACATAGAATGCAACAATAGGAATGCCGAATATCTCGGTATGGTGCAGCGCAATAAAAGCATCAGGAAGATCACCGACTATCTGACGGCCACCTGAGTGCCATAACGCGATGGCGTAAAGCACGGTGCCGGAGCCTAAGGTCGCCACAAAGCTATCAATGTCGGCTAATGCCACCAATATGCCGTTTAATAGCCCGTAAAGTGCTGAAATTATCAATACGGTTATGACGGCAGCCTGCCAGGAAAAACCGTATTGCACTTGCAGGGTTATCGCCAGAATGTGCCAGAGCACAATACCGAAACCGACGTTTAAATCGATCTTGCCGACAATCATCGGAATAGTGGCGGCCAGTGCCAGCAAAGCAATTTTTGATTTACTGGACAAAATAGCTTGCAAAGTGAGCATGGAAGCAAACGACGGGGTGGTCAGTGAGAACACCAGCACCAATAAAATACACAATAATAGTAAGCCGTAGCGCGTCATGGCCTGCATGGACCAGGCACCGAAACCGTGTTCACTCAGGCTGACTCGTTGTTCAAGCGCTGTCGATTTTATGGATGTTTTAGACATAACACTCTCCGAAACCTGAGCACCACAATGACACCGCGAGGAGCGATGTAACCATTAGCACAGGTCGCTGTTTTAAACGGATGTAACTTCCCCGGTGCTGGCAGACGCCAACTCCAATAAATTAGCGAACGAGACCTGCTGGTTACGCAGTTCACCAACCACTTCGCCACGGTTAAACACCAATGCCCGATTACAGATATGCGCGATCTCCTCTAAATCATTGGAAATCACCAAAACCGCCACACCTTCTGCTAATGATTTGTTTAATAAGTGATAAATTTCAGCACGTGCACCAACATCCACGCCGGCGGTGGGATCTTCAAGGATCAGTAATGGTGCGCCCAGGTGCATCCAGCGTGCCATAACCACTTTTTGTTGGTTACCGCCGGAAAGGGCGCTGATATCGATATTGACGTCTTTAGGTCGGACATCGAATAACTGCACTTTCCACCAACTTTCCCCCATTTCGCTGCGGGTGCTATAACGGGAAAGTAATTTGTGACCGCTGGCAATTGGGTTAATGAATAGGTTTTCGCGCACCGACATCGACATCACCAGACTTTCACCGGTGCGATCACCGGCCACCAGGGAAACACCTGCTGCCATAGCTTGCTGCGGTGAGGCGGCGGTATAGGGGCGGTCGCGGAAAATAATTTCACCCTGATCACAATGGCGTAAACCAAATAGCAGGCGGCCTAACTCTTCTTGGCCCGCCCCTCTTAGCCCCGCTAGTGCCAGCATTTCGCCTGGTTGCAGGCTGAAAGTAACCGGGCCAATCTCACCTACCACCACCGCGTTAAGCTGTAATACAGGTTTACTGGCTTCAGGTAACGGTTCACGCTGGGAGTCGCCCATGGCTTCACCAACAATCATTTGCACCAGATCACGCAATGAGTAATCGGCGGTATTCCCACCCGCAACATAGCGCCCATCGCGCATCACACACACCCGGTCGGCAATTTCAATCACTTCATCCAAACGATGAGTGACATAAATCATGCCAACATGTTTATCCCTCAGGCGGTTAATCACTTCAAATAAATGGCGGACATCGTTGGCGGGTAGAGAGGCGGTCGGCTCATCCAACACCAGTAGTTCGGCATTAACCGCAACGGCGCGGGCAATGGCCAATAATGACTTTTCAGTGCGCGACAGTTCAAACACGCGCGCATCAGGTGAGAGGTCAATGCCGATATCCTGCAAAGCCCGACTGGCTTGCTGGCGAATAGCGGACCAATTAATCAGACCGAATCGACGCGGAAACCCCATCACCAACGCCATATTTTCGGCAACGGTCATCCAGTCAATTAGCCCTAAATCCTGATGGATAAAAGCAATAGGCTGACGAGTATCACTTTTAATTTCTGCGGCAGAACGTATGTTATTCCCCTGGAACAGGATATCGCCACTGTCCCGTGGGTAGACGCCCGCCAATACTTTGATTAGAGTAGATTTTCCTGCGCCGTTTTCGCCGAGCAATGCCAGTACTTCGCCCGGCATAACATCAAGACTGACATCGTTGACCGCAATATTGCCGCCAAATCCTTTGATGATATGGCGCATCGAGAGAATGGGTTGGCCCAATTCAGTGGTATTCATCAGTGTGACGCCCCTTATCCGGTGAATGTCTTGAGTGAAAGCATTCGCGATTTAGTGGTTATCGAGCATAAACTAGACTTTACATTTCAATATACGAAATCTGATTTCAAAAATCATATGCTGATATCTTCGCTAAAGCAAAAGAAGTGATGAATTAAGTTGCTATAAAAAACAAGCAGTTATTTATTTGTTTATGGAAATGTGACGAACTACGCACTTCTTATGTTGGATAAATGTTGCGAGATACGGCGCCAGGGATGATAACGAAACACTGTTTCGTGCTTCACACAGACTGCGGCTTTGGAGTACCATTTCATGCTAAACAACAAGGATATCGTCTATGGCCCTTACACTCACAGATGACAAGAAAGATAAGCCGTTAGGCAGCCAAAGTCTGTTCCGCGGGCTGCAACTGATTGAGATATTAAGTAATTACCCTAATGGCTGCCCATTGGCGCATCTATCTGAATTGGCCGGGATGAACAAAAGTACCGTTCATCGGTTATTGCAGGGGCTACATACCTGTGGCTATGTCACTCAGGCGCCTTCTCCAGGCAGTTATCGGCTGACAACCAAGTTCATCTCAATTGGCCAAAAAGCACTGTCATCACTGAATATTATCCATGTCGCGGCCCCACATTTAGAACAACTCAATCTTGAACTTGGTGAGACAGTCAATTTTTCAACCCGCGAAGATGACCACGTTATCCTGATTTATAAGTTAGAACCTACCACCGGCATGATGCGCACCCGCGCTTATATCGGGCAGCATATGCCACTGTACTGCTCGGCGATGGGTAAGATATTTATGGCGTACGGTAAAAGTGACTATCCAGATGATTATTGGCAGAGCCATCAGCATGAGATTCAGCCGCTGACGCACAATACCATCACCGAATTACCCAAAATGTACCAGGAACTGGCAGATATTCGTCAAGCAGGGCTGGCGATGGATCGTGAAGAGAATGAGCTAGGTGTATCTTGTGTGGCGGCTCCTGTTTTTGATATTCAGCAACGGGTACCGTACTCCGTTTCAGTTTCCCTGCCCACAGCCAAACTGCAACAGGTGGGGGTAAAAACCCTGATTAAACCTATTCTGGCTACGGCCCAGCGTATTTCGCAGGAATTGGGGTTTGTGACACCGTAACATATAATTTGTCTGTATGGGGTATTCCAGTGGTCGGGATAGCCCTCATCTCAGTTGTTTGTCTTTAGCTATTATCGAAATCCCTAATTCTAAAACAGACACATTTTTTATCAGCAGAACGCGTTTTAGTCATTGGGAGCACGGTATGGTTGGCCCATTTATTAACAGTGCAGGCATTATCCTGGGGGGGATAGTTGGCGTATTACTCGCGCGTCATGTCCCTAAGCGTTTACAGGAAGGGTTACCGGCTACGTTTGCGCTAGCTTCTATCTCCATCGGTATTGTGATGGTGGTAAAAGTACATTTTATGCCAGCGGTTATTTTGGCGTTGATTATCGGGACAGCCGTGGGGGAGTTATTATCCCTTGAGCAAGGGGTAAAATGGGGGGCAAATAAAACCCGTATAATGTTGGAACGAGTTATTCCATCACGCAGTACATTGCCGCCTCAGGAGTTTGCGCAGAGTTTCACCGCGATGATTGTGCTGTTTTGTGCTAGTGGACTGGGCGTTGTCGGTTCGTTGACTGAAGGCATTACTGGTGATTTTCAACTGCTATTTGTCAAAGCGTTAATGGACTTCTTCACCGCGCTGATATTCTCCATCTCGCTCGGTATCGCGCTGGTGGCTATTGCTGTGCCGCAATTGTTGATCCAAATTGCATTGGTTTTGTTGGCTAAACTCATCATGCCGTATATGGATGATATTGCCTTTGCTGATTTTTCCGCCTGCGGTGGGATTATTATGATTGCAGTGGGGTTACGTATTGCACAAATTAAAATATTCGCGGTGGTGAATTTCCTGCCCGCGCTATTGTTTGTGGTACCCATATCCTATTTATGGCGCTACTTGATGGGATAATCTGTGGAGCGGAAAGATGATTTCTAAAACGGTAGGCTTCTCTGCACAGATTTATCATTGAAGCGACCGTTTCAGATTTATTTAGTTGACTGTTTTAATTGGTTATTTTTTTAATTAGCCAATTTTCCGACACAAAAACTTACCCTTAATCACGCCATCAAAAAAACGACCTTTCGAAACCACGGACATAAAATTCTGATGAACGCGCTCCGGGACGCCAAGATATTGATAAATCCCTTGTTCGCGAAATTGTATCTCCAGCATGCGATTTTCAGGATCATAACCAATCGACAGAATTCTGGAAGATGTAACAGGTTGTCGCTGCACTAGTTGACCCTCAGTTGTACGGTATTGATATTATAGTGATCGTAGAGCAGTTTGAGCTTGATAACTTTGTCGGTGATCATTATCACCGTTTGGCTGTAGTATTAATAGATTATTCGCTAGGTATTATTCTATCCGTGACGACCGATTGCGGAGCTACACCCTCTTTATTGGCATTGGGTCGATCACGCCAGGAGCGGATTGAACTGCCATTCTAAATACAAAAACTGGACGTAATTGCCCGGTCTATTCATCACTCTTCTGGAATGCTGGCTTAAGGCTGAAACCAATCATCAGCACTTTCCCATGTTTCTTGTAAAATCTCTTCTACTGCTTTCTTATCATCTGGCGCACCACCTAGAACTGATAGACCATCAGCGCCCGCAAACCTTACTTTCACATCAATATCGTCAAATTTCCTCCCAAGCCGCTTATCCAACTCTTCAGTGAGTGCGTCGGTGTATCCTGCCGGGAATTTATTGATATTAAGCTTATCTATTGTCACTTCGATACGTAGCATGATGTTGCCCTTAACTGTGATAGCCGTTGCTAGTGTGGCTGGTCGTTCCCCGATTCGATGTAGTCTACGCGTTTTTGTCATGCCCTAATCAGTTCTTTAGTCGCAATATGGCAAATTCGCCGAGGGTAACGTCGACAGCAACAGCGCTGAGTGAAGTGACCAATTATCAGATAATTATCACTCTTTAACGGGGCAGGGATGCCTGATAAAGAAATCATTCTGAGTGGATAAACCAATAATGAGGATGTTAGTATGGTTCGTCCGTTATAGCGTCACACCCTATGTGCAAAACAAGTTGTGTACATATGAGTGTATATATCAGGCAAAGTAAAGTCGGATAGCGTTTATAACATATTGATTTTAAATAGTATTAGACTTTTGCATGTGATCTGTCGTGTGGGTCACCACTGTAGATAAGGAATTAGAATGCCCGTTATTACCCTTCCTGACGGCAGTCAGCGTCATTTCGATCACGCCGTTTCTGCTCTCGATGTTGCCTTGGATATCGGCCCTGGTTTGGCAAAAGCCTGTATTGCTGGTCGAGTTAATGGCGAACTGGTCGATGCCAGAGACTTGATCGAATCTGATGCCCAACTGGCTATTATCACCACCAAAGATGCTGAAGGTCTGGAGATTCTCCGCCACTCTTGTGCACACTTATTGGGGCACGCAATCAAGCAACTTTGGCCTGATACCAAAATGGCCATCGGCCCGGTTATCGACAACGGTTTCTATTACGATGTAGATATCGACCGCACCTTGACGCAGGAAGATCTGGATCTGCTGGAGAAGCGGATGCATGAACTTGCCGATAAAGATTACGATGTAATCAAGAAGAAAGTCAGTTGGCAAGAAGCCCGCGACACTTTTGCTGCTCGTGGTGAAGATTATAAAGTGGCGATTCTCGATGAGAATATTAGCCGCGATGATCATCCTGGTTTGTATCACCATGAAGAATACGTTGATATGTGCCGTGGCCCGCACGTACCGAATATGCGTTTCTGCCATCACTTTAAATTGCAGAAAACATCCGGTGCTTATTGGCGTGGCGATAGCAAAAATAAAATGCTGCAACGTATTTATGGCACGGCTTGGGGTGATAAGAAGCAACTAAATGCTTATCTGCAACGTCTGGAAGAAGCGGGCAAACGCGACCATCGTAAGATTGGTAAGCAATTGGACCTTTACCACATGCAGGAAGAAGCACCAGGTATGGTGTTCTGGCATAACGACGGTTGGACTATCTTCCGTGAACTGGAAACTTTTGTGCGGACCAAGCTCAAAGAGTACCAGTATCAGGAAGTGAAAGGGCCGTTTATGATGGACCGCGTACTGTGGGAAAAGACCGGACATTGGGAAAACTATGCTGAGCATATGTTCACCACATCGTCTGAAAACCGCGAGTATTGCATCAAACCAATGAACTGCCCAGGGCACGTGCAGATTTTCAACCAAGGGTTGAAATCATACCGTGACTTGCCGTTGCGTATGGCTGAGTTCGGTAGCTGCCACCGTAATGAGCCTTCAGGCGCACTGCATGGTTTAATGCGTGTCCGTGGTTTCACTCAGGATGATGCACACATTTTCTGTACCGAAGAGCAGGTTCGCGATGAAGTGAATAGCTGTATCAAGATGGTGTACGACATGTACAGCACTTTTGGCTTCGAGAAAATCGTGGTTAAGCTGTCTACCCGCCCTGAAAAACGGATTGGGAGTGATGATCTGTGGACCCGTGCCGAAGATGATTTGGCCGCTGCGCTGACTGAAAATGGTATTCCATTTGATTATCAGCCGGGTGAGGGAGCGTTTTACGGTCCGAAAATTGAGTTTACCTTGCATGATTGTTTGGATCGCGCGTGGCAGTGTGGTACCGTACAGCTCGATTTCTCATTACCGGGCCGCTTAAGTGCGTCTTACATCGGCGAAAATAACGATCGTCAGGTGCCAGTAATGATTCACCGGGCTATTTTGGGGTCAATGGAGCGCTTCATCGGTATTTTAACCGAAGAATATGCAGGCTTCTTCCCAACGTGGTTAGCTCCGGTACAAGTCGTGGTGATGAATATCACCGATAGTCAGTCTGATTATGTCCAACAAGTGACCAAAAAACTGCAAGATGCAGGGATTAGGGCAAAAGCGGACTTGAGAAATGAGAAGATTGGCTTTAAAATTCGTGAACATACGTTGCGTCGGGTTCCATATATGTTGGTCTGTGGCGATAAAGAGGTCGAATCAGGCAAAATTGCCGTTCGTACCCGCCGTGGTAAAGACTTAGGAAGCTTGGACGTCAACGTGGTCGTAGACCAGCTGCTAGCAGAAATTCGCAGCCGTAGTCTTCATCAACTGGAGGAATAAAGTATTAAAGGCGGAAAACGAGTTCAACCGGCGCGTCCTAATCGCATCAACAAAGAGATTCGCGCCACAGAAGTTCGCTTAACAGGCGTCGATGGTGAGCAGATTGGCATTGTCAGTCTGAATGAAGCTCTTGAAAAAGCTGAGGAAGCTGGTGTTGATTTAGTAGAAATCAGTCCGAATGCCGAGCCGCCGGTTTGCCGAATCATGGATTACGGCAAATTCCTCTATGAGAAGAGCAAGTCGACAAAAGAACAGAAGAAGAAGCAAAAAGTCATACAGGTCAAGGAAATCAAATTCCGTCCTGGTACCGATGATGGCGACTATCAGGTCAAACTACGCAACCTGATTCGCTTTCTGGAAGATGGCGATAAAGCCAAAATCACCCTGCGATTCCGTGGGCGTGAAATGGCGCACCAGCAGATCGGCATGGAAGTCCTTAACCGTGTCAAAAAAGATCTGACTGAAGATTCTGATTTGGCTGTCGTGGAGTCTTTCCCGACTCGTATCGAAGGCCGTCAGATGATCATGGTGCTCGCACCTAAGAAGAGACAGTAAGGCACTCAAGTAATAGGCCTCTTTCTGCTTGCAGAGTAGGGGTCTGTTCGCCTAGCTAGCTCGTTGTAATTAACAATGCGAAGTGGATATATTCAATGCCAAAAATTAAGACAGTACGCGGCGCCGCTAAGCGCTTTAAAAAAACCGGTGCCGGTGGTTTTAAGCGTAAGCATGCCAACCTGCGTCATATTTTGACCAAAAAAGCTACTAAGCGTAAACGTCATTTACGTCCAAAAGGCATGGTATCTAAGAACGATCTAGGTTTGGTCGTAGCATGTCTGCCATACGCATAAGTAATTTTGGTTTGAATTAAGACGATAGGAGAAGTAAATGGCTCGCGTAAAACGTGGTGTGGTAGCTCGTGCACGTCACAAAAAAATATTAAAGCAGGCGAAAGGTTACTACGGTGCCCGTTCGCGCGTTTATCGTGTTGCTTTCCAGGCAGTAATCAAGGCAGGCCAATACGCCTACCGTGACCGCCGTCAACGGAAGCGTCAATTCCGCCAACTGTGGATTGCACGTATCAACGCAGCTGCTCGTCAGAATGGTCTGTCTTACAGCCGTTTCATCAATGGTCTGAAAAAGGCTTCTGTTGAGATCGACCGTAAGATCCTGGCTGACATCGCAGTATTCGATAAAGTGGCATTCTCTGCACTGGTCGAAAAAGCGAAAGTAGCTCTGGCGTAAGTCAGAATTGAAGAGGGAGCTTGTCTCCCTCTTTTAATCTTTATCTTCTTGGTAAGAAGGTTTTTTGTATGATACACGCAGTTAATTTTCGCTTCTTTTTTTACTTTAGCGCCTGATTTCAGGAGGCTTGCGCGTAAGAATAGAAACGAAAAATAGCGCCTAAGCCTCCCATCGTGGAGGCTTTTTTGTTTTTACTCTACGGCACTTACCGTGACTAGAGTGCAGATATCACTAATAGTGATATCTTGCTGATTTTGTGTAAAAAATTTATTTCAGTTATCGGGGTTTAACTCATTATATATATCCAAAGTTATTGGAGTTGCAGGTAGGCAGCAAGCGAGTAAATCCCGATGAGCTTACATAGGTAAGTGATTCGGGTGAGTGAGCGTAGCTAACACCCCAGCAGCTTCAAGAACAAAGGATATAACTACAAGCGGGCCATACTGGCCAGAGGAAGAGAGAACAATGCCACATCTCGCAGAGCTGGTTGCCAAAGCTAAAGCAGCCGTAGAAGATGCCCAAGATGTTGCCGCGTTGGATTTGGTACGCGTCGAATATCTAGGTAAAAAAGGCCATTTGACCCTTCAAATGACATCACTGCGCGAGCTGCCAGCTGAAGAGCGTCCGGCAGCGGGGGCCGTTATTAATCAGGCCAAGCAGGAAGTACAAGAAGCGCTTAATGCACGCAAGGACAAGCTGGAATCAGCGGTCATGAATGCCCGATTGGCAGCCGAAACCATTGATGTCTCTCTACCGGGGCGTCGTATGGAAAATGGTGGGTTGCATCCGGTTACCCGCACTATCGATCGTATCGAAACGTTCTTTGGTGAGTTGGGCTTTTCCGTTGAGTCTGGCCCGGAAATTGAAGATGACTATCATAACTTCGATGCATTGAATATTCCGGCTCATCACCCAGCGCGTGCTGACCACGACACCTTCTGGTTTGATGCTACCCGGTTGCTGCGCACGCAGACCTCGGGCGTACAAATTCGCACCATGAAAACCCAGCAGCCACCTATTCGAATTATCGTGCCGGGCCGTGTGTATCGTAATGATTACGACCAAACGCACACTCCAATGTTCCATCAAATGGAAGGGCTGATTGTTGACCGTGATATCAGCTTCACCAATTTGAAAGGCACCTTGCATGACTTCTTGCGTAATTTCTTCGAAGAAGATTTGCAAATTCGTTTCCGCCCTTCCTATTTTCCGTTTACCGAACCGTCCGCTGAAGTGGATGTGATGGGTAAAAATGGTAAATGGCTTGAAGTGCTTGGTTGCGGCATGGTGCATCCAAATGTATTGCGAAACGTCGGTATTGATCCTGATATTTATTCAGGTTTTGCATTCGGTATGGGGATGGAACGCTTAACTATGTTGCGTTACGGCGTCACCGATTTGCGGGCATTCTTCGAAAATGATCTGCGTTTCCTCAAACAGTTTAAGTAAGGCGGGAATATCTCATGAAATTCAGTGAACTTTGGTTACGCGAATGGGTAAACCCAGCCATTAGTAGTGATGACCTGGCCCATCAAATCACTATGGCCGGTTTAGAAGTTGATGGTGTAGATGCGGTTGCGGGCGAATTCAATGGTGTCGTTGTCGGTCATGTTGTCGAATGTGGCCAACATCCCAACGCCGATAAACTGCGGGTGACCAAAATTGATGTAGGCGGTGACCGCTTATTGGATATCGTGTGTGGTGCACCGAACTGTCGTCAGGGCTTGAAAGTCGCTGTTGCGACTGTTGGTGCTGTGCTGCCGGGCGATTTCAAAATCAAAGCTGCCAAACTGCGTGGTGAACCATCAGAAGGCATGCTGTGCTCTTTCTCTGAGCTGGCTATTTCAGAAGATAGTGACGGTATTATTGAACTGCCTGCTGATGCGCCTATTGGTGTCGATCTGCGTGAATATCTGCATCTGGACGATAAAACCATTGAAATCAGTGTGACACCAAACCGTGCCGATTGCTTGGGCATTATTGGTGTCGCGCGCGATGTGGCGGTTGTGAATCAATTGCCATTAATCGAACCGGATATGAGTCCTGTTGCGGCTTCCATTTCAGATACATTCCCAATTCATGTAGAAGCTCCGCAGGCTTGTCCGCGCTATCTGGGCCGAGTAGTTAAAGGGATTAACGTTAAGGCTGCAACACCATTGTGGATGCGAGAGAAACTGCGCCGCTGTGGTATTCGTTCGATTGATCCGGTGGTAGACGTTACTAACTTTGTGTTGCTGGAGTTAGGCCAGCCAATGCATGCGTTTGACCTGGACCGTATTGAAGGCGGGATTATTGTTCGCCTGGCGGCTGAAGGTGAAGAATTAACACTGCTGGATGGCACAAAAGCCAAATTGAATGCAGATACGCTGGTCATTGCTGATCAGCATAAGCCGTTGGCGATGGCCGGTATCTTTGGTGGTGAACATTCAGGTGTTAACGAAGCAACCCGCAATGTCTTGCTGGAATCCGCTTTCTTCAATCCATTATCAATTACTGGTCGTGCGCGTCGCCACGGTTTGCATACCGATGCATCTCACCGCTATGAGCGTGGTGTCGACCCTGCGTTACAGCATAAAGCGATTGAGCGTGCGACACGTCTGCTAATTGATATCTGTGGTGGTGAAGCGGGGCCGGTAATTGACGTGACCGCGGCCGCAGAATTACCAAAATGCGCCACCATCACGCTACACCGTGAGAAATTGGATCGGTTGATTGGTCATCATGTCCCTTCACCGCAGGTGAGTGACATTCTGCGCCGGCTCGGTTGTCAGGTGACTGAACTCGGTTCTGATTGGCGGGCAGTAGCGCCAAGCTGGCGTTTCGATATGGAAATCGAAGAAGATCTGGTGGAAGAAGTTGCCCGCATCTACGGTTATAACAATATCCCGGATGTGCCTATCAAAGCTGATTTGGTGATGACCAAACATCGCGAAGCTGATTTATCATTGAAGCGTGTAAAAACCGCTTTAGTCGATCGCGGCTATCAGGAAGCAATTACTTACAGTTTTGTTGACCCGAAAGTACAAGCACTTCTGCACCCACAGCAAGACGCATTAATTTTGCCAAGCCCTATCTCGATTGAGATGTCTGCGATGCGCTTATCATTGTTGACAGGTTTACTGTCAGCAGTGGTTTATAACCAGAATCGCCAGCAATCTCGCTTGCGTTTATTTGAAAGTGGGTTACGCTTTGTACCTGATAGTACAGCAGCTCTCGGGGTTAGACAGGATGTAATGCTAGCCGGTGTCATTGCTGGCCACCGTTTTGAAGAGCATTGGGATCTGGCGCGTCAGCCAATCGACTTCTATGATTTGAAAGGTGATCTGGAAGCAATTCTGGAACTTACCGGCAAATTATCTGATGTTCAGTTCCGTGCACAAGCACATCCTGCACTGCATCCAGGGCAGAGTGCGGCAATTTATTTAGCAGGGGAACACATTGGTTTCATTGGTGTAGTTCATCCTGAGTTGGAACGTAAGCTGAGTCTAAATGGTCGGACTGTGGTGTTTGAAGTGCAGTGGAACAAGCTCGCAGACCGCGCTGTGCCTCAGGCCAGCGAGATTTCACGCTTCCCAGCAAACCGTCGTGACATCGCCGTTGTGGTGGCCGAAAACGTCCCCGCAGAAGATATTTTGGCGGAGTGTAAGAAAGTTGGCGCAAATCAGGTAGTTGGCGTAAACTTGTTTGATGTGTACCGTGGCAAGGGCGTAGCAGAGGGCTATAAGAGTCTGGCTATTAGTCTGGTGTTGCAGGATACCGCACGTACACTGGAAGAAGAGGAGATCGCCGCTACCGTTGCAAGATGTGTAGAGGCGTTAAAACAGCGATTCCAAGCATCCTTGAGGGATTGAACCTATGGCGCTTACTAAAGCTGAAATGTCAGAACATCTGTTTGAAAAGCTAGGGCTTAGCAAACGTGATGCCAAAGATCTGGTTGAGTTATTCTTTGAGGAAGTACGTCGTGCTCTCGAGAATGGCGAACAGGTCAAACTGTCTGGCTTTGGCAATTTTGATCTGCGAGACAAGAACCAACGTCCGGGCCGTAATCCGAAGACGGGTGAGGACATTCCTATTACGGCGCGCCGTGTGGTGACTTTCCGTCCAGGGCAAAAGCTAAAAAGCCGGGTAGAGAGTGCTACTCCAAAAGAGTAAGTATTTCCCCAAACAAAAGGCCGCGCAAGCGGCCTTTTTCTTGCCTGTACCTCATTGAGAAACATCGATTTTATTTTATAAGTGCCCACATCATGACCGCAGGTTGGGGCCATTTCCCTTTATTTGTATTTCTACCTTAGCCTTAAGGTGGGATCACTGAAACCAATGGGGTTGATTGGCAATGAAATTTTCAGCATTTAGTTTGTCTAGTCTACAACCGTTGCCAAAGCATTAATCTAGAGTAGGATTTGTCATGTTTCTGCTAATGTTCGGTGGAGTGGCACCATTCATTCTATAACATTTTTTTTAATTAAATTG
>NZ_JAZGQE010000103.1:0-17119 GCF_048593885.1 Yersinia sp. 1252 StPb PI
AATTAATTGAGTGGATTGAAATCAATTTAGAAAAGAGGCCCACACTGGACGATGTGGCGAAGATTTCTGGATATTCAAAATGGCATCTACAACGGAAATTTAAAAGTATTGTGGGGGTACAATTAGCCTCCTATATACGTGGCCGGGTACTGACTCGCGCAGCGGTTGCATTGCGCATTTCACGCCGTCCTATCATTGAAATCTCTGATGAGTTGGGTTTCGATTCGCAGCAAACCTTTACCCGTACATTTAAGAAGCGTTTTGGTGTTACCCCAAATAGTTTTCGTCAAATGGAGCACTGGGATGTGCAAGGGATGATTCCCCGCTTCGGTTTTTGTGAAAATTACACCCCAGAAATCAAACGGATATCTTTACCACCGCGAGAACTGGTAGGCTTTACACGGCGGCTGGATTTTGACGAACACAATCATTGTAGTGGTCAACACTCCTCCTGTATGGCGATGAAAGATGAAATTTTGCTCGATTTCTTTAAGGAAGTTAATTTCTCATGCCAACGGGTGTACTCGCTGTTTTCTGCCAAAGAGTGTCAGCAAGGGCAAAACAGTGTGAATTATTCGACTGCGATTGATAAAGACAAGCGGCATGAAATCCAGGGGCTGCGTGAGGTTGATCATATCTCTATTCCGGCGGGGGAGTTTCTCTCCATATCCCACCAAGGTAGTGCCAAAGAGTGTGTGAAATTCTCAATTTATTTGTTTAATGAAGTGCTGCCAAAATTGCGTGAAGAGTTTGGTGGTGGTATCGAAATGGAAGTTATTGAGATAGACAGTTGTCACGCCGAATCAAAAATGCGTGATATCTCGGTGGTTTATAACTATCAGATGTTGACGAACTGATGTACTGCCGCAGTGGCAGTGCGTCAGTTCAGTGTGTTACGTCTTAATCTGGGTTAGCAGTTTGTGCCGCTTTCCTGGCTTTGACTCGGGCAATGGCGGCAGCTACAGCGGCTTTGCGTGGATCTTCTTCTGATTCTTCATTTTTATGCGTTGCAACCGCGGACTCAAGCTGTGCTTGTGCCGCTTTCTTGGCTTTGACCCGGGCAATGGCGGCAGCTACAGCGGCTTGGCGCGGATCAACCGACGACGGTGTTGACTCATCGGAGGCGACAGCCAGCTGTTTTTCTGCCTGACGTGCTCTGGCCTGTGCTTTACGTGCTTCTCGAGCGGCAATGACGGCACTGTTATCCGGTGTTTGCCCTGCGGTCACGCTGATAACCGCGTCGGCATTCTTATCCTGGCGAGCTAATCGACTGACTGCGGCTTCAACCTTTTGCTGGTCAGCATCAGTCAGCTTGACCGCGGCTTGTTTATGGCGCAGTTCACGCGCACGCTTTTCTCGTTCCAGCCGCGCTTGTTTGGCCTCAAAACGTGCTTTGGCTTCCGCTGCTCGGGCATTTTCCTGATCGAGGGCGCGGATTTCTGCTTTTTCCTGACGGTAATACTGTACTAATGGGATATTGCTCGGGCATACATAGGCGCAAGCACCACATTCAATACAATCGAATAAGTTATGATTGCGCGCTTTCTCGTGTTCTTCACCTCGACTGAACCAATAGAGCTGTTGGGGCAATAAACCTGCTGGACAGGCATCAACACATAAGCCACAGCGAATACAAGCTTGTTCCGGTTCTGATAGCCCCATTTCGGCTTCGGTCGGCGCTAAAATACAGTTACTGATCTTAACGATCGGTACATCCAAACTTGGCAAGGTAAAGCCCATCAGCGGGCCACCCATGATCACCATCGGTTGGTGCTGAGGCTGAAATCCGGCCAGTTTCAACAAGTGTAATACCGGTGTCCCAATTCTGGCCCAGAAATTGCCTGGTTTTGCTAATGCATCACCGGTGAGTGTCACGACTCGTTCAATTAATGGCTCATCGTCGATAATCGCTCGCTTAATGGCGACCACTGTACCCACGTTTTGCATCAATACCCCAATTGATGAGGAGTGCTTGCCGAAAGGCACCTCTTTACCGGTCAGGATTTTGGTGAGCTGCTTGGCACCCCCGGACGGATATTTAGTCGGTACAACCCGCAACTGGATCTCGTCATGGCCCTGTAATGCATGTTGTAAAGTCGCAATGGCGGCGGGCTTATTATCTTCAATGCCAATCAACACCTGCTGTGGTTGCAGCAAGTGTCTTAGAATATCAATACCGGCGACCAGCTCTTGCGCGTGCTCCTGCATTAACCGATCATCGGCGGTGATATAAGGCTCGCATTCAGCCGCATTGATAATCAGGGTGGTAACACTGTTCACGCCACCTTGTAATTTACTGGCGGTCGGAAAGCCTGCGCCGCCCAAACCGGCGATACCCGCTTGATGAATACGATCCAGTAACGCCGCGGTATCTCGCTGTAAATAGTCGGCCCACGGCTGTTGCTCACGCCAACGGTCTTCACCATCCGGGGTAATATGCACACACAACTCAGCCAACCCGGAGGGATGTGCAGTGGTATGCGGGGCAATAGCCGTAATAGTGCCAGAGGTGGGGGCATGTACTGGAACTGTGCGGCCACGGCCCACGGTCAGTGGCTGGCCCTTTAATACTTGTTCACCGGTTCTGACGCGCAGTTCACCTTCTGGTCCCAGATGTTGTTGCAACGGAATGATCATTTGCTCAGGCAAGGATGCGATGCGCATTGGCACCGTGCTGGATTGCAACTTCATTTCCGGTGGATGGATACCCCCGTCAAAATCCCAGATATTGTCGTGTTGGCGGGCAGTAAACAGCTTAAACATGTTGCTCCACATCTATCATTTTCACTGGAATCATCTGTGAGGCCACTAACTGGCTGGGAAGATTTTTGACCGGAATAGTGCTCAGATCCCACTTCCAGTTAGCGGTGGTGGTGGCAACCGGAATCATTTCAATACAGTCTGTCGGGCAAGGGGCAACACAAAGGTCGCAGCCGGTACACAGGTCTGGCAATACGGTATGCATGGCTCGGGTGGCACCCACAATGGCATCGACAGGGCAGGCCTGAATACATTTTGTGCACCCAATACAATTGGCTTCATCAATAAAGGCCACTTTACGCTGTGGATGAGCCGCCGCTTCGTCACCCTCTAGAGGTTGTGGTTCAACCGCCAGCAGTTCAGCCAGCTTAAGCATCACTTGTTCGCCACCCGGCGCGCACTTATTGATTTTCTCCCCCTGAGAGGATACGGCTTCTGCATAGGGCCGACAGCCAGGGTAGCCACATTGACCGCACTGGCTTTGCGGCAAGATTGCTTCTACTTGCTCAACCACGGGATCTTGATCAACCTGAAAACGGCGGGCAGCAAAACCAAGCACCACGCCTGATATCAGCGCCAATGTACTTAATGCACCTACGGCAATCCATAACGACATCATTAGAACTTCACCAACCCGGTAAAGCCCATAAAGGCCAATGACATCAACCCCGCTGTAATCAGGGCGATAGAAGACCCGCGGAATGGCGCAGGAACGTCAGCCACCGCCAACCGTTCGCGAATAGCAGCGAATAACACCATTACCAGAGAGAAACCGGCTGCGGCACTGAAGCCATAAACCGCCGATTGCATAAAATTATGAGATTGATTGACGTTAAGCAACGCGACACCCAACACAGCACAGTTAGTGGTGATCAGTGGCAGAAATATCCCCAGCAAACGATAAAGTGCCGGGCTGGTTTTGCGTACCACCAATTCGGTAAATTGCACCACGACGGCGATGACTAAAATAAAAGCCAATGTGCGTAAATACACCAAACCAAGCGGCAGCAAGATAAAGCTGTTTACCATCCAGGCGCAAACAGAGGCCAATGTTAGTACAAAGGTAGTTGCCAGCCCCATACCAATAGCGGTCTCCAGTTTTTTGGAGACACCCATAAACGGGCACAGGCCAAGAAATTTGACCAGCACAAAGTTGTTTACCAATACAGTACCGACAAACAGGAGCAGGTATTCAGTCATTACGAAGCCTAAAAAAATAAAAGCCGCCTATTATCCAAAATTGGCGGCCTGACGACAACAGATGAAGTGCAGGGTTATTACGATTTACTGGCTATTTTAGGGGGAAAAGGTGCGCAATCCCATTAAAGTTCGGTAAAAGTATGCTTCACGCGTTGAGAACGTTTGATGTAAGGCACAAAAACAGCGGCGGCCAGCAAGGGCCATCCCAGAGTGCGTAAGGCAATATCATCACTGATCGGCGAGAAAGCAAAGGCCTTTAGTGCCAGTAGCACGGTTAACAACAACCAAAGAATAAACCATTTCGGTAGGCGACGTGAGCGGCTGCAAAACAACCAGATGACCCATAATGTATAGGCCCACATCACTAAGGTTGTTATCACCGAGAAATACCATTGTAGGGTAAATGCCTGTGAGTTGGTCACCAGATACTCTCGTGACTCTGGGGTGAAGATGGCCATGGCATACAGTACTAGCATCAGGCTGGCGCTGAGCAGTGTGACGATCAAATAGGCCAGTGGGGCCAATAACCAGCCGCCAATGCGCTGATATTCCTGCGGTTGAGACATAGTGAACCTTAGTAATCTATTAATAAGGAGTGATAACCCTCTGTCGCTATCACTTCTTTGTATGATGCTAGCTTAACCCGCAAATGTGTCCTTCGTCATCTATATCAATATGGTAATACGCCGGTTGGGTACCCAACCCCGGCATGGTCATGATATTTCCAGTGTAGATACGAACAAATCCGGCACCTGCCGACACGGCACAGGCCGTTACAGGCAACACAAAATCATGTGGGACGTTCTTCAGGCTGGCATCGGCACTGATAGACAGGGGGGTTTTGGCGATGCACAGCGGCAAATGGCCGAAACCTGCTGCGGTTATCTCATCAATTTGTTGGCGCGCTTGAGGCGTAAATGTCACATCGTGGGCGCCATAACGCTGTGCCATAACCTGTAACTTGTTCTCCAGTGTGGCGCTGTCTGGGTAGGGTAACGTCGGCTCAGCGCCCTGAGCGCAGGCAGTTATCACTTGTTGAGCCAGTGCGGCGGTCCCGGCACCGCCCAGGGCAAAAGCGTCACTGATTTCACAAGCAAGTGCGCCGGCAGATAAAGCATAGTCGGCTAAAAATCTCAATTCTTCGGGGCTGTCGCCGGGGAAGCGATTAACCGCAACCACCACCGGCAAACCGTAACTTTTCGCGTTATTGATGTGCCATTTCAGATTGTCGCAACCTTGATTGAGCAAGGGAATATTGGTATTGAGGATCTCGGCAGGCAGTGGCTGACCCGGTTTAATATCATACGCGCCGCTATTGGCTTTCAGGCTACGCAGTGTCGCCACCAAAACCACACAAGCGGGGGCAATACCGGATTGGCGATACTTAATATTAAAGAATTTTTCCATCCCCATATCGGAACCAAAACCCGCCTCGGTTACCACATAATCCGCTAATTGTAAGCCCAACCGGTCTGCCAGAACCGATGAGTTGCCGTGGGCGATATTGGCAAAAGGGCCTGCATGGATCAGTACCGGGGTGTGTTCACTGGTTTGCATTAATGTTGGATGAATAGTCTCTTTCATTAGCACGGTCATGGCACCGGCGACGCCCAAATCTGTTGTGGTTATCGCTTCGCCGTGGGTGGAGTGAGCCAAAATAATCCGGCCAATGCGTTGTCGCATATCTTGCAGGTTTTCTGATAAGGCCAAGATAGCCATCAATTCAGATGCAGCGGCTATTTCTACATGGTCTGCCCGCTCCACACCGTGGGTACTCTCGCCGATCCCCACACGAATATGGCGTAGCGCCCGGTCGTTGTGATCAACCACGCGTGGCCAGAGGATCCGCTGCGGGTCAATATTCAGTAACGGTAATCCGGTTTGTTGACTAAACGCCAGCCCCAAGCGTTGCTCATGGTACAACCGCGCATCCAAAGCGGCGGCGGCCAGATTATGTGCAGCACTGATGGCATGGATATCACCTGTGAGATGCAGGTTCAGTTTCTCCATCGGTTGCACCTGTGAAGCACCGCCACCCGCAGCGCCCCCTTTCACACCAAAGACCGGGCCAAGACTGGGTTGACGGATACAGGCGACACAACGGTGACCTAATCGGTTGATCCCCTGACTTAAGCCAATCGTTGTCACGGTTTTCCCTTCGCCTAACGGCGTTGGGGTGATACTGGAAACTAAAATCAGTTTGCCTTGCGCACGACCAGGCTGGATCGCACGGATATCAACTTTTGCCATATGATGCCCATAAGGGATGACATCATCTGTGCTAACACCTAATTGCTGAGCAATATGCATGATCGGCAACATTGCTGGGTGACGAATAAAATCTGAATGAGGGGGGAGGTCATCGGCAGTCGAAGGCATAGTCGGTGTCATGGCGAGAAAAAGTCCTGTTATCAGTGATAAAACGGCGGCAGCCAACCACTATGGCTATAAATCACCGCAAAATTATCACATAAAGCGATGAGTAATTGACGATACAAATCAATAAATGTGAAGTGACCGAGGTTAAGTGTCCTACTGTAGATATTCTTAATATTGGCTGCCTAACATGTCTAATTTATATCGCCCCACTGTGAATTAAAATTCACAAATAAAACGAAACTAAGGTGTTTTGAGTTATCAAAAGTTATAAATCCTTACGCTATATGAACGATATATAAAAACCATTCTATGATACCGGCGTTATATGTTCCTAATAATTTGGGTAATCTACTCTATGGAAAACCACGTTCATTCCTCATTGGTCTGCGCTGCTCGATTACTCCGTCTGGCGGGGTTGAATTCAGACACTGTTGAGGATTTTAGCCACAAAAATGCCATCGGTTGTTGGACCATGGCAACACGTGCATCATTGCGGCGCTATTTAGCGCAATTTTCACGTACCACAGCAGCCCGCTTCAAAATCATAAAACAGTCATTAAATAATATTAAACCAGAACAATTGCCACTTGCTTTTCGCGATATGCAAGGCAAATTTATCTTATTGGCACGTATTAATGAAAAGCAGGTGCTACTGCAACATGCAGATAGCGGGAAGCCAGAAATAATAACTTATCAAGAGCTTGCGTCGATTTGGAGTGGTGTCATCATTTGTTGTAGTCATTCGCGTTTCAATATTCGCTGGTTTGTTCCCGTATTACTGCGCCACCGTAAATCATTGGTTCAGGTATTAGTATTATCAATGTTATTACAGTTTCTGGCCTTGATTTCTCCGCTTTTCTTTCAGGTTATTATGGATAAAGTGCTGGTCCATAATGCACTCACAACACTTGATGTGTTAATTATTGTGCTATTAGTGGTAGGAATATATGAAGTCGTATTAAAATTACTGCGAGAATATATTTTCACTCACACGACCACTCGGGTTGATATTTTATTGGGCGGCAAGCTATTTAACCACCTAATAAAATTACCACTAAGTTATTTTAAGCAACGCCATGTGGGCAATATTGTCGCTCGAGTGAAGGAGCTGGACAATATTAGAGAATTTATTACGGGATCCGCACTGACGCTATGTGTCGATGTGGTTTTTACCCTGGTGTTGTTTATTGTCATGTGGTGCATTTCACCACTACTGACGCTCATCATTTTAGGCACATTGCCGTTATATCTGTTATTAGCGGCGCTGACCACCCGGCCATTACAACAGAAAGTTGAAGTCCTGTGCGGTTGTGCCGCACAAAATGGGGCATTTTTAACTGAAACTGTCTCTGGCGTGGAGACGGTAAAAAGTCTGGCGCTGGAACCCCAAATGCATCAACGCTGGGAAACCCAAACACGTGATTATGCTGAAGCGAATTTTCAGGTACAAAACCTGCAAAATCTCAGTAGTCAGGCGGCTCAGTTATTGCAAAAACTGGCTGGTGCAGTGGTGATTGTGGTGGGCGCTTATCAAGTGATGTCGGTGCAGCTCAGTATCGGGCAACTGATCGCCTTTAACATGTTGGCGGTGCAGGCATTGATGCCAATGAGTAAGTTGGTTGATTTGTGGCAACAGAGCATCCGGGCCCAAGTGGGGCTAATGCTTGTCTCTGACATTTTGAGCTTACCTGCGGAGCAGTCGGTGAGGGCGGTGCCACTTGACCACCCGATTCGAGGAGATATCACGTTGCAACAGGTGATTTTCCGTTATCGCGCCGATTTAAACCCGGTACTACAGGATTTTTCCTTATCTCTGCGTGCTGGCGAACATATCGGGCTGGTGGGGCCATCAGGCTCGGGTAAAAGTACCGTTGCCCGACTATTACAACGCCTCTATATCGCTGAGCAGGGTGTAATCAATATTGATGGCATCCCAATTGGACATTTCTCCCTCGACGTGTTGCGGCGTCAGATAGGGGTTGTGATGCAGGAGAGTTATCTGTTTAACCGTACGGTACGGGAGAACATCGCCCATTCACGACCCACGGCATCATTGGATGAGGTGGTCGAAGCTGCATGTCTGGCGGGAGCCAACGCTTTTATACTCGCCTTGCCACTAGGTTATGACACCGTGCTGTCAGAGGGCGGTGCCTCGCTTTCTGGTGGTCAGTGTCAGCGTATTGCCATTGCCCGCACATTGCTGGCTAATCCCCGTATTTTGATTTTTGATGAAGCAACCAGTGCGTTAGATGACGAGTCGCAGGCGGAAGTACAGAAAAATATGGCCCGCATTATTGCCAATCGTACTGTCATCACTATTGCCCATCGCCTCTCGACGGTGCGACATTGCCATCGCATCGGTGTCATGACACAAGGCCGCATTACTGAGCTGGCTAACCATGATCAGCTACTGGCGCTAAATGGCGTTTATGCCCGATTGTGGCAGCAACAGGCTGACTTCAGCCATGAGGAATCAAAATGAAGTTGATGCAATATTGGTATAGAACAGCATGGTTCAATGCCATAAAGAACCGTTGGCAACGCCATTTCTCGCCTCAGCGCACCCGTGATGAATATGATTTCCTGCCTGCCTATCTGGATATTGTGGAACGGCCAGTGGCACCACTGGCACGGCGCACCGCATGGTTTCTGGCGCTGACACTGCTGCTGGCATTGGTATGGTCGATTGTTGGAAGGCTTGATATTCACGCATCAGCTAAGGGCAAAGTGATTGTTTCTGAACATTCGAAAGTGATCCAACCGCTAGAACCAGGGGGGGTGGCCGCAATTAATGTGCGCGATGGCGACAAAGTTGAAGCCGGTCAGGTGTTGATTGAGTTAAATCCAATCGGTATTGATGCCGAGTTGGGTAATATCAATCAGCAATTAATGCATCGCTTACTGGAAGCTGCCCGTGTGGCGGCGCTGCTGACAGTGAACCCCACCGCGATGTTTACTCCCCCTGAAAGTAGCCCTGATGATTTGAACATCACCGCCAGGGCACTTTTGCGCAAAGAAGTAAACGAGGTCAATGCAGAGTTATCGCGCCAGGAGAGTGAACAGGCGGTTAACCAGGCCCATATTCAAGCGGGTATGACTAATATTGCGCACCAGAAAGCGTTAATGAAAAACATTCATCAACGGTTGCAGGCGTTACGAACACTCGCTAAATCCAAGTCAATTGCCGATGTGGAGTTATTGCTACAAGAGCGGGAATGGCTAAATGCCATGGCTGAAAGTAGCCGTTTGGACAATGAACTGGCTATCTTGCAGGCGAAAGCACACCACCTGTCACAAACCCGACTGCACTATTTAGCTGAAAAGAAGCGGAGCTATCAGGAACGATTAAATCAAGCTCATGAAGTTATCAACCAATTGCGACAAGAGCAGATCAAATTGCTGGAAAAGCAGCGCCAACAGACCTTACGCGCACCGGTTACCGGCGTGATTCAACAATTGGCGATTCATACTCTGGGCGGCGTGGTCACCACGGCTCAACCGTTAATGGTATTGGTGCCTGAAAGTCATCAGTTAGAACTCGATGTCATGATCCTCAATAAGGATGTGGGTTTTGTGCTGCCAGGGCAGGCGGTGGAGGTGAAAGTTGATAGCTTCCCTTATACCCGATTTGGCACGTTGTCGGGTGAAGTAAAGCATATTTCTCGTGATGCGATGGAGGACCAACAACAAGGCTTAGTGTTTCCGGCCCGGATCCGTCTGGACAGCGACAGGCTGAGCGTTGAAGGCAAGTCGGTGCGTTTATCCGCAGGTATGGCGGTCAGCGTAGAGATTAAAACCGGCCGGCGGCGGGTTATCGATTACTTACTCAGCCCATTACAAGAATACCAATCCGAAGCCATGAGGGAGCGTTGAGATGAATAATTCAACATCAACGCAGGTCATCCAGCCATTGGCAGCACTGGCTCGGGCTGCTGCATGTTTTGATCTGGCGGTTGAGCCTGCGCAGTTGGCGCACCAACTCGGATTAGCGCCGGAAAAAATAGATTACATTGCGCTGTGTCGTGGTGCCGGTTGGATTGGCTTGCGGGCCAGAAAAGTCAGTCAGTCATATGACCGTTTGAAACATCTGGCGCTGCCTATTTTATTCAGTGATGAGAATCAGTGGTATGTACTACTGGCGCTGAATGAACAGGGTGCGGTGGTTTATTTTGCCGCCACTGGCCAGCAGCAGCAAATAAGCCAGCAGGCACTGGCCTGCTTGTGGCGTGGTGAGGCTATTTTATTGGCGAAAGCAGAGTTACAGGGACCGAAAAAAGCCGCTTTTGGCTTTGGTTGGTTTATTCCGGTTATTACTAAATATCGCCATCAATTACGTAATATCGTTTTAGTGTCACTGTTATTACAGGCTATTTTGCTGGTGACGCCAATGCTATTTGAAACGGTGATCGACAAAGTCTTAGTGAGCCGCGGCGTCGGGAGCTTAATGGTATTGGGCTGCGCCATGATAGCATTGGCAATTGCCGAACCCTGTTACACCTTCTTGCGTGGCTGGCTGTTCTCACATCTCTCCAGCCGAGTTGGGGCCGAGCTTAACACCCGCCTTTATCGCCATTTACTGGGGTTGCCCCTGGCTTATTTTGGCGCACAGCAGACAGGGCAAACTATCGCCAAAGTACAAGAAATGGAGCAGATTCGCAGTTTTCTGACCGGGTCTGCATTAACCATGTTATTGGACCTGATCTTTGTTGGTACATTTATAATTGTGATGTTTTGTTATAGCAGCCAACTGACATGGATAGTTCTGTTCTCTCTGATCTGTTACCTCCTGTTTTGGTGGGCCATTGGCGGTGTTTTACGTCAGCGGGTTGAGCGTCAATATGAAGCCAGTGCAGATAATACGTCGTTTTTAACTGAAGCGATTAGCGGGTTGGAAACGATAAAAACCACTGCCACCGAAAGCCAGTTTAATCGTAGCTGGCAGCAGTCATTAGCTCGCTATGTGCGGGCATCATTTGCTGGCATGAGGATGGCAAATATTGCTGAGCAAGGTATTACACTTATCAATAAAGTCACCTCAGCTATAGTGTTGTGGTTTGGCGTTAAATTGGTACTGGCAGGGGGGTTAAGCCCAGGTCAATTCATTGCTTTTTCAATGTTTTCGGGTTACGTAACTCAACCCATTTTACGCTTGGCTCAGATATGGCAAGATTTCCACCATACGCAAGTCGCCCTGAAACGGATTGGTACCATTTTGGATTATCCAACCGAGCCGGGCTGCACCGGATTATCATCAAGTCATGGGTGCTCCGGGCGGTTGACATTTAAACAGGTGCGTTTTCGCTATCGATCAGATACCACCGAAGTTTTACAAAATCTCAATTTAGATATTGCCGGTGGCGAGTTTATTGGCATTACCGGGCCATCCGGCTGTGGCAAATCAACACTAACGAAGTTACTACAGCGGTTATATATTCCTCAACATGGGCAGATTCTGATAGATGGGCAGGACTTGGCGATTACCGATGCCACGGCATTACGCCGCCAAATGAGTGTGGTACTGCAAGATAGCATCTTGTTCTCTGGTAGCCTGCGGGACAACATCTGCCAGTGCCGGCCTAATGCTGATGATACCCTGGTTGAGTCGATTGCCCGGCAGGCGGGGGCGCATGATTTTATTATGGCTCTACCGCAGGGCTATCAAACCCAGGTGGGGGAAAAAGGGAGTATGCTGTCTGGCGGGCAGCGGCAGCGAGTTGCTCTGGCGAGGGCGCTAATGGCAGATCCTAAAATACTGATTCTTGATGAAGCCACTAGTGCTCTGGATTATGAATCTGAGGCGGCAATTATGCGCCAGTTACCAGAAATTATCCGTAATCGCACCGTCATCTGCATTGCTCATCGATTGAATACATTGCGCCAATGTCATCGTATTTTGGTATTAGGCAACGGGCAAGTATTGGAACAAGGCAGTCATCAGGCGCTACTTGCTCAGGAAGGAGCCTATGCACGGTTGTGGCGGTTACAAACTGAGTAATGCATCGCGACTGTGGGTTATTAATCTCGCTTAAAATAACGCTGGGTGAGAATCTCTCACCCAGCTATCACCAGCCATACAGTGCGTGATTACAACTTGTCACCGTTGGTTTTAATCACCCCTTGATACCAGAAGAAGCTTTTTTTACGCTGACGCGCCAGTTGTTTCTGATGGTCAACATAAACAAAACCATATTGCTTCTGGAAGCCATTCAACCAACTGAGTAGATCGATAAATGACCACGGATAGTAACCACGGACATCTGCACCTTGCTTGATGGCATCTTCAATTGCCACAATATGCTGACGCAGGTAATCAATCCGGTCATCATCAACCACTTCACCCTCAATGATTGGGTCTTTAGCACCCAAGCCATTTTCAGTGATATAGATAGGGATGTCACCATAGCGCGCCTTGATATTCATGATGCTTTCGGTAAGGCCCTGTGGGTAAATCTCCCAATCCCAGTCGGTATAAATCCCGTTAGGATTGCGGACAAATTTAAACAAATCTTTGAAGCCGAACTCACTCCCTTGTTGATGACCGGAACCTTTTTCACCTGAGGTATTCATGGTCAGATGCGTTTCTTGGTTATTGGCAGCAATAGTTTCACGCTTATAGTAGTTCAACCCAATAAAGTCACAGATATTGTTACGTAACAGGGCATCATCATCGGGGGCGAATTGTGGAACACCCCAAATGGCCTGGGTCTGTGCCAGCAATTCAGCAGGATACTCGCCTTTTAACACTGGATCATATAACCAATGGGTAAAGATCCCTTCAGCTAAGCGAAATGCGGCGATATCTTCGGCGGAATCACTCAGTGGCGTGTTGGTTTGCAGGACATTCACAAAACCTATTGTCCCGTCGATACCGCTGGCACGAAATGCTGCAACCGCTTTGGCGTGAGCGACAAAAACGTGATGGCAGGCTTGGATAGCACGGGCAGGGTTCTGGACGCCCGGCGGATGACCGCCAGTAATATAGCCAAAACCAATAAAACAGATGGTCTCGTTGAACGTTGACCAGAGCTTGACTCGATCACCATAGTGCTGATAACACAAACGTGCATATTCTTCAAAAGCATCGGTGGTGCTGCGGGTTTCCCAACCCCCTTCATCTTGCAAGGCTTGCGGCAAATCCCAGTGATAGAGCGTAATCATCGGCTCGATGTTGTGTTCCAGCAATGCATCGATCAATTCACTGTAGAATTTAACTCCCGCGGCATTCACCTCCCCACGGCCTGTTGGCAACAAACGCGGCCATGAAATTGAAAAACGATAACTTTTCATGCCCATCTCCGCCATCAGTGCCACATCTTCGCGGAAACGATGATAGTGGTCGACAGCAACATCACCATTGGTTCCCTGATAGGTGGTACCGGGCAGATGTGCAAAGGTGTCCCAGATAGAAGGGCCTTTACCATCAGTATCATAGGCACCTTCAACTTGATAAGCGGCGCTGGCGGCACCCCACAGGAAATTTTTCGGGAAAGCAGACATAAAATCACTCTCATGTAATGGATAAAAAGGGTGTTTGATAAAATCTCTATCCTCAGTGTATTAGGGAAAACGTTATTTATGCAACCGGTTTCTGTAACCGGTTTCTGTGGCACTAAATTGAGTGATTGAACGGCAATAAAACGGCAGCGATATGCAAGACACCGATCACAAAACCGTAAACAGTGCCTAAACGAGGTAAAGACAAGATGGGTCATTCAATACCACTGTGTATATAATCAGTGTTTCGCAAATTAAGATTTTTTGTTGAAGAAGGAAGAATGATGATCACTCGGCTTGCTATCTCTGGCTACCGTTCGTTACGCGATGTGGTACTTGAATTGGGGCAATTGAATGTCATTACCGGCGCAAATGGCAGTGGCAAGTCCAGTCTTTATCGAGCGCTCCGGTTGCTATCAGATATTGGTCAGGGGCAGGTTATCCAATCATTGGCGGCGGAGGGCGGGTTACAATCAACCCTCTGGGCGGGACCCGCGTCGTTTTCCAAGTCGATGAAATCAAGAGAACAACCGATTGAAGGTACCACTCGCCATCATCCCGTGAGCCTCAAATTGGGCTTTGCTGGCGCGGACTATGGTTATGCTATCGATCTGGGTCTCCCCACACCGCGCAGGTCATTTTTTGCGTTGGATCCTGAAATCAAGATTGAAAGCCTGTGGTGTGGCGATACCCTGAACAATAATGCGCTTTTTGCTGAGCGGCGAGGCCCGCGGGTCCGCATCCGTGATGAGCGCGGAATTTGGCGCGAGGCATATCACGGGTTAGCGGCCTATGACAGTATGATGACCCACAGCACAGACCCCCGTGATGCCCCAGAGATTCTGCTTATGCGCGAACGGATGCGGGCCTGGCGTTTTTATGACAATCTGCGTACCGACCGTCATGCGCCAGCTCGCCAGCTTCAAGTGGGAACTTATACACCGGTACTGGCCAGTGATGGTGCGGACTTGGCCGCAGCGTTACAAACGATCAGAGAGATCGGGGATACCGATGCACTCACGCATACCATTACAGATGCTTTTCCCGGTACTACGTTGGCTATTGAACCCAATTTTGAGTTGCTGTTGTCACAGCAAGGTTTGTTAAGGCCACTCAAGGTCGCAGAGCTATCAGACGGTACCTTACGTTATTTATTGCTGGTGGCGGCATTGCTATCGCCACGTCCTCCCGAAATGATGATCCTGAACGAACCCGAAATCAGCCTGCATGTTGTTCTGTTACAGCCATTAGCGCGGTTGATTGGGCAGGCGGCACAACATACCCAGGTGATTGTGGTGTCCCATGCCGCTGAGCTGGTGGCGGCGCTACAGCAGGAAACCCACTGTCGCCATATCTTGTTGGATAAACAGTTAAGTGAGACAACGATACAACAAGAGGCCACACCTCATTGGTTATGGGCAGCACGTTAGCGGCAGTGACTGCGATGTTGAAAACATAAAAAGAGCGTTAAGCTCCTCAGACTGCTAACAAACCGCGACGATGTCGGCTCGGGTGGGAGGGCTGGCACAAAATATAGCATTCGTGGCAGGGATGGCACGGTCCAAGCTTACATGGCTGCTTATTTTGGCGCAGGGAAGACGGTGTTGTTACGATCTGCTTGTTTTTACCATTGCGGGCATTTTGTCATAAAATTCAGGGGCCGAAGCCCCTGAGTATGGTGTTTAAATCAATTGTTATATTTAATTATCAGATCTATTTAAATTACCCGGTCTATTTAAATCAACAGATTAAATAATAGTATTCGGCTTAACTTAGCGATTTAGATGGTAATACACTTCGTTCCAGCGGATTTCATTTTTAAATGCAGGAAGCGTCGTATCATTGTCGATCAACAGGAATTCAATTCCGTGCATCTCGGCATACAGGCGCAATTCATCCACCCCGACGGCTTGAGAGAATACCGTGTGGTGCGCGCCACCGGCGATAATCCAAGCTTCAGCAGCCGTTGCCAGCGATGGCTGAGCTTGCCAGATAGCTCGGGCTACCGGCAGTTTAGGTAATGGGTGTGGCTGTTCGACAGTATCGACGACGTTGACCAATAAGCGGAAACGGTTCCCCATGTCAATTAAACTGGCATTCAGTGCCGGGCCCGCCGGTGTAGAGAAGATCAAGCGCGCTGGATCGGCTTTACCACCGATACCTAAGTGTTGTACATCCAGCAACGGTTTATCTTCTTTGGCGATAGAGGGACACACTTCCAGCATATGAGAGCCAACCACTAAATCATTGCCTGGTTGGAAGTTATAGGTGTAATCCTCCATAAACGAGGTACCACCTTTCAGGCCAGTGCCCATTACTTTCAGAATGCGCAGCAACGCGGCGGTCTTCCAGTCACCTTCACCGCCAAAACCGTAACCTTGTTGCATCAGTCGTTGCACTGCCAGCCCCGGTAACTGCTTCAGGCCATACAGATTTTCAAAGTTAGTGGTAAAGGCTTTAAAACCGCCTTGTTCTAGAAAACGCTTCATGCCTAATTCAATACGGGCCGCATCCAGCAAATTTTCACGTTTATTGCCGTTCAGTTTTACCGCATCAGTGAAGCGGTAAGTGGCTTCATACTCTTCAACCAAGGTATCAATATCACCTTTGCTAACGGCATCCACCACCGTGACTAAATCACCGATCCCATAGGCATTAACTGAGTAACCAAACTGGATTTGAGCAGCCACTTTATCACCGTCGGTTACTGCCACTTCACGCATGTTGTCGCCAAAACGTGCCACTTTAAGCTGTTGGCTTTCTTGTTTGGCTGCCGCTACTCGCATCCATTGACCAATACGTTGATGCGCTGCTTTATCCTGCCAATGACCGGTTATCACGCTGTGTTGTTGGCGCATCCGCGCGCCGATAAAGCCAAACTCGCGGCCACCATGGGCGGTTTGGTTCAGGTTCATAAAGTCCATATCCATGGTTTCCCACGGGATCTGAGCATTAAACTGAGTGTGGAATTGCAATAAAGGTTTATTCAGAATACTCAAACCGCCAATCCACATTTTGGCGGGAGAGAAGGTGTGTAACCACGTCATTACCCCGATACAGGCGGTATCATAGTTCGCCTCACGGCACAGTGCAGTTATCTCATCCGGTGTGGTCACCAACGGTTTTAGTACCAGTTTTATTGGCAAGCCCGCTTCACTATTCAGGCTGTTAACCACCTGATGGGCATTATCCATAACTTGTTGCAGGGTTTTCGGGCCATACAGGTTCTGGCTACCAATGACAAACCACACTTCTGATTGCTTGAATACGTCCATCTGATACTCCG
>NZ_JAZGQE010000104.1:0-17074 GCF_048593885.1 Yersinia sp. 1252 StPb PI
CTATTAAGATTGAAGGCGTTAAACTGTGTGCAATCTTTACAGAACACAGGACACAAACATGGCGACTTCTCATACTAAAGAACTCCCTCGAACACATCAGTTCCCCCTAAGCCGCTACATTGCGGGCTTGGTGTTAACCGGCGTGATTACCGGGTTGGCGCTCAACGTGGGTGATATGCCGTGGTTTATCAATATGGGGTTGGGGGCACTGACGCTGGCCATTTTGTTTGGCATCGTGGTCGGCAATACCTTGTATCCGTGGGTACAACCCGTCTGCTCTGATGGCGTCGTCTTCGCCAAACAGCATTTACTGCGACTGGGTATCATTTTATACGGCTTCCGGCTGACCTTTCAACAAGTGGCGGATGTGGGGGCTACCGGTATGGTTATTGACCTTTTGACCCTCAGTTCAACCTTTGTGCTGGCATGCTGGCTGGGTAAACGGGTATTTGGTCTGGACCAGCAAACCGTGATGTTAATTGGTGCCGGTAGCAGTATTTGTGGCGCCGCAGCTATTATGGCCACCGAGCCGGTGCTAAAAGCTGATGCCAGTAAAGTGGCGGTTGCTGTCGCCACTGTGGTGATTTTCGGCACGCTCGCCATTTTTGTCTACCCATGGCTGTATCAGCTAAACCTGCATTACCAATGGTTGCCGTTTAGTCAGGAAACCTTTGGTATTTTTGCCGGTTCAACGATTCATGAGGTCGCACAGGTGGTTGCCGCCGGACATGCCATCGGTTTTCAGGCTGAAAACGCCGCCGTGATTACTAAAATGATCCGGGTGATGATGCTGGCTCCGTTCCTGTTGTTACTCTCAGCCTATTTGGCGCGTTGCAACCTCAACACCGGTGGTGAAAAACGGGAAAAAAGTGCCATCACTATTCCTTGGTTTGCAGTGATATTTATTCTGATGGCCGGGTTTAACTCACTGAATCTATTACCTGCGGCATGGGTGAATCACCTGATTACACTGGACACCATTTTGCTGGCGATGGCGATGGCCGCTCTCGGACTGACCACCCATGTGGGCTCTATCCGTCAGGCCGGGGTAAAACCGCTATTATTGGCACTGCTGCTGTTTGTCTGGCTGATAGTCGGTGGGACCGGCATCAATTTGCTGGTGCAACATATCGCGGCATAAAACATGTCACTTCAGGGCCGCTCGCGGCCCTTTTCTTTTCCTTGCAGCTTCGCCCATTCAATCATGGCGTTATCAGTGCCATAATGGCCCAGTTATCAAAGGAGAATGGAATGAAATTTGTCGGTGCACATGTCAGCGCAGCAGGTGGTGTAGACCAGGCTGTGATTCGGGCGCACGAACTTGAGGCCACCGCCTTTGCCCTGTTTACCAAGAATCAACGTCAGTGGCGTGCCGCACCGCTGGCAGAAGATGTGATAGAGAAGTTCAAGCAAGCTTGTGAGCTATACGGTTATACCTCCGCTCAAATTCTGCCACATGACAGCTATCTGATTAATCTGGGCCATCCCGTCACTGAAGCGCTGGAGAAATCCCGCGAAGCCTTTATCGACGAGATAGCCCGCTGTCAACAACTGGGGTTGTCATTACTGAATTTCCACCCAGGCAGCCATTTACTGCAAATTGATGAAGATAAGTGTCTGGCACGTATCGCCGAATCTATCAATATGGCGCTCGATGTCAGTGAAGGGGTGACAGCGGTGATTGAAAACACCGCCGGTCAGGGCAGTAATCTGGGGTTTAAGTTTGAGCATCTGGCCGCCATCATTGATGGGGTGGAAGATAAGAGCCGCGTAGGTGTTTGCATTGATACTTGCCATGCTTTTGCTGCCGGTTATGATCTGCGCACGGAAGAAGATTGCGAACATACCTTCAAGCAACTTAGCGATATCGTCGGGTTTCAGTATCTGCGCGGTATGCATCTTAATGATGCGAAAAGTGAATTTAACAGCCGGGTCGATCGACACCACAGTCTCGGTGAGGGCAATATTGGTAAAACCGTGTTCAGCTATATTATGCGTGATCCCCGTTTTGATAATATCCCGCTGATTTTAGAAACGGTCAATCCTGATATTTGGGCTGAAGAGATAGCCTGGCTGAAGTCACAAGCTGAACTCACAAGCTAAAGTCTAGCTGAATGGCGTTTAGCCGAATCACTGTGAGTAAACATAAAAAAACCGGCGCATAAGGCCGGTTTTTTATGAGTGAAGCTTATGATGCCGCGCTTATGCCGCTTTTGCGACCACAACATCAGCGCGTTTCAACATCGCATACAGACCACCTGCCAATACGGTACCGGCAATGATTGCCACCAGATACAGCAGCACCGGATGAATTGCCCCGGGGATCAATAACACGAACAAACCACCGTGTGGGGCCATCAGTTGCGCACCGAATGCCATAGACAATGCACCTGTCAGCGCACCACCGGCGATACAGCACGGCAAGACACGCATCGGGTCACGGGCGGCAAACGGAATTGCCCCTTCAGAGATAAAGCACAGCCCCAGAACCAGCGCAGCCTTGCCCCCTTCCTGCTCACCTTTGTCAAACTTGTGACGTGCCAACAGTGTGGCCAGTCCCATCGCCAGCGGAGGAACCATCCCTGCGGCCATGATAGCGGCCATCGGCGCGTAAACAGAAGAACTCAGGAGTGCCACACCAAACGCGTAGGCGGCTTTGTTCACCGGCCCACCCATATCGGTACACATCATGGCGCCGAGGATAGCCCCCAACAACACGGCATTGGCGGTACCCATGGATTGCAGCCAGTTAGTCAGACCTGCCATGATTTTTGCCACCGGCGTACCGACCACATAAATCATAATCAAACCCACTATCAGACTCGCTACCAGTGGAATAATCAGTATCGGTTTAAGTGCTTCCATACTTTGCGGCAAACGCAGCTTAGTGCTGATGGCTTTCGCCACATAACCGGCCAGTAAACCTGCGATAATACCGCCGAGGAAACCAGCCCCGGTACTCACTGCCAACATCCCGCCAATCAAACCTGGGGTCAGACCCGGACGATCAGCAATTGAGAATGCAATGAAACCAGCCAGAACAGGTACCATCAGCGCAAAAGCAGAACCGCCACCAATTTGCATCAAGGCGGCAGCCAATGTGCCTTTCACTTCAAAGGCTTTAATACCGAACACAAATGACAGGGCAATACACAAGCCGCCAGCAACCACCATTGGCAACATGTAAGACACACCGGTCAGCAGGTGACGATAAGGACCACCGGTTTCTGTTTTTTTGGTACCGGTGCTGCTGCCGGTTTTAGGCTGATAGACTTCAGCTTCAACCAGTGCTTTATCCAGTTCTTGTACGGTTTTCTTCAGCGCCAAACCTGTCGTGGTACGGTACATCGGTTTGCCCGCAAACTTATCCAAATCCACTTCAATATCCGCAGCAACAATCACCAGATCAGCCGCAGCCACTTCTTCTGGTGTAATCGCATTACCGGCACCAACCGAGCCACGCGTTTCAACCTTCACCCACCAGCCACGTTTTTTCGCTTCACTTTCAATGGCTTCAGCAGCCATAAAAGTGTGTGCTACACCTGTCGGGCAAGCAGTAATAGCCACAATACGTTTCGGGCCAGCCACCGCGGTGGTCACGGGTGCGACAGCAACCGCAGCCTGGTAAGGTTTAGCCTGCGCAATGGCTTGCGCCAGGAAACTATCAGGATCGCGCACCGCTTTTTCCACATCACCGATATAGAGCTTTTTACCGTTCAGCGCACTGTCAGCCGGGGCTGATTGCCCGGCGACAATCACCAGTTCTGCATCAGTGGCATTCTCAACCCAGCTCAGTCCTGCTTTTGCCGCCGCAGCACCCAACATCAGTGTCGCAAGGTGGCCTCTGGCCTGCCCGAGCGAACTGTCTATTATTAGTAGCGTTTTCATTTCGCCTCCAGGGATTAATTAAAGGGTTTCAGGTCGACTCTTGCCATCATGGCTGCCAACTGCGGGCGATCCGTAATACCAACATTGCTCTGACTCACCGCCAAAGCTGCAACTGCTGTTGCCAGACGCAGCGTGTGCTCGCTGGACTCGCGCATTAACAAACCATAAATCAGGCCACCGACCATGGAGTCACCGGCACCGACGGTACTGACCACTTCACAGGCAGGTGGTTTTGCCAACCAGGCACCCGACGCATTGACCCACAATGCCCCTTCAGCCCCGAGAGAAATCACCACATGAGCAATCCCTTGATCACGCAGAGCATGTGCGGCTTCTACCACATCACCCAATTCAGGCAATGGACGACCCGCCCAGATCTCCAGTTCACGACGATTGGGTTTCACCAACCAAGGTGAGGCTTTCAGGCCTGCGACCAATGCTTCACGACTGCTGTCGAAAATAATGCACGGGCATTGGCTACGCAGGCGTTTCATCCAATCGGTAAAATCATCAGGGTTTACGCCCTCGGGCAAGCTACCACTGACCGCGACCATATCGAATTGCCCCAACCAGCTCAGCGAGTCAGTGACAAAACGATCCCAATCCGGCTTATTGACTTCAAAACCGGAGAAGTTGAAATCGGTCACTTCGCCATCTTTTTCTGTCAGTTTGACGTTAATGCGAGTACGGCCCGGTACCACCTGAAAGCGGTTAGCAATACCCAGCTCGCTGAATAACAGTTGAAAACCGTCTTGGTTATCTTTACCCAAGAAGCCACCGACCGTGACATCAATCCCTAGGTCTTTCAGCACCTTGGCAACATTAATCCCTTTACCCGCGGCATGCAGGCCGGCAGTTTTCACCAAATTAACTTCACCGCGTTCAATTTCAGGGCAAAAACCCACCAGATCATAAGCCGGGTTCAGCGTGATGGTTGCAACTCTTCTGCTCATGCTGCCCCCTCGCCCAAACCGGCGGCGATAGCTTCACCAATAGCATCCAATGCTGCTTGTGCATCTTCACCACTGGCGGTAAAGCGCAGGCGATTGCCTTTTTTAACCCCTAAAGCCACAACTTTCATCAGACTACGTCCATTAGCGGGTTTACCGGTGCCGTCCAGATTGGTCACGGTGATTTCACTGGTAAACTGTTTGATTGTATTGACTAAAATCGTCCCTGGGCGCGCATGTAACCCGTGTTCATTACGGATAGCAAACTCCGCGCTTAATACTTCATTCTGCTCGACATACTCACTGGTGAGCAAGGCTAGCAAGGCGGCAGCATCCGCGTTCAGCAAAACGTCAGCTTTTTTCGCCAACAGTAAATCACTTAAATAGTTCAATACCGACAGCGGTTGGTCATCGGCCACGGAGAGCGTCAGCAACAGCGCCACTTTTTCGCCATGGTGCTCAAATGCAGCTACCGGGCGGCTTACTGTGGCAGCACTGACCAAATTACCTTCGGTACTGTCGCTCAGCCAGATACCCTGTCCCAAATTGAGTGGCTCACGGGTAATGACATCGCTAACAAAATGAGCATCTACTGCGCCAATTTGTTGCAAGCGACCGGCATTCAGTGCTTGCAGCGTGATCAGATTGTCAGCCGCCACATCGATTGCGATCAGTGACGTGTCAAAATGGAATTCAGCGGTTTTTTGCTCACCCATCAGCAAACTGCGTAACTCTTCAGCCGAGGTGGTTTTCGCCAGACGTGCAGCAACAGCATCATCACTTAATACGTGGGTCAGTTGGCGTAACAATGCCAGATGTTCATCTGAACACGCGGCGATACCGATAACAATATAGGCGGTTTGATCTTCGCCCCATGCAATACCCTGCGGGAATTGGAAAACTTGCACACCGGTGTTTAGCACCAGGTCGCGAGTATCAGTGGTACCATGTGGAATGGCAATGCCATTACCCAGGTAAGTAGAGGTTTGCTGCTCGCGGGCCAGCATGCCATCGACATAAGCGGCGGCAACACAGCCAGCCTGAGTAAGTGCTGCAGCAACCTGAGTAATAGCAGCGTTTTTGCTGTCTGCCTGTGCAGCCAGATGGATATCTTGCGTAGATAACTGGAACATAAATCTCCTCTCTTGCTGAAATTGAATCGTTTCAGCTTTAATGAGAAAAAGGAGCGTTACCCTTTATCATTTGGTGACGAGATAACGCTGAAACGTTTCAAGTAGTGTGTTTCCGACTGAGAATATATGCAAGTTTTCTGCTTCTATTCTTGATGGATTTTTGACAGCCCGCACATTTTCGTGGTGAATTTAACTCCGTCAGCAGTAAAAAAACCATAATAGCTGATGGTTGCTGACCTTCATTTAACAGGAGTCCGTACAATGTCCGTTGCAGTCGGTGTGGGTGTCATTATCGTCAATCAACAAGGTGAGGTGTTACTGGGTAAACGTTGCGGTCAGCACGCCCCTTATTGGTCGATTCCCGGTGGCCACATGGAGGCCGGAGAGTCTTTTGAACAAGCCGCAAAACGTGAAGTAGCCGAAGAAACAGGCTTAAATATCAAAGAGATGAATGTTATCGCATTATGCAATAACATCGCCACCTGGCGCGCAGAAAGTAAACATACCGTTTCCGTTTGCTTATTGGCGCAACACGCCGGTGGGCAGCCAGAGCTGAAAGAACCTGACAAGTGTCAGCAATGGCTATGGTGTAATCCGCGGGAATTACCCGAACCTCATTTTGAAGCCAGTCGTCATGCCATCGATTTATGGTTAAATAAGCAGTTCTATTACCCCTTCGACTAAAAAATATCGCTATACCCGTCATACTTCAAGCTGCATGTGCGTTGGCTGCCATCACTCACCCGAGTCATTGAGTTATCTCAACTCCTTGGGTTCATTTCGTTGCCGCCTTCCTGTAACTTGAATTATTTAGGTTATATAATAAGGTATATAACCCTTTAATTTAGAGAGTTATTTGTGGTATAGCGCTAAAACTGACTCATACCTCGCATTTATATTCAGCAAATCTGAACTAATATTGCTAAATACCCCTAACGAGTTAGTCATCAGCACCAAATCCCCCTACAATAGACCCACTTATTTTATGGGAAATACTTATCGCTAGTGGATAAGGGTCTGTTGGCAGATTATCTGGCCTTTTGAGTATCGAGGCATTAGATAACTTCGTTTTACCAATAACTATTAGATATATTAAGTGGGGCAATTTATGAGCAAGAAACAAACTGGCTTCGTGAAGCGACGCCGGTGGGGATGGTTATGGCTCCTGCTGATCGGCATCATTATTGGTGCTGCACTATTAGCAGGTACCGCCACCGTCTTTCATAAAACCAGTGATACCGCGTTCTGCGTGTCCTGTCACACCATGCAACAGCCACTGGCTGAATATCAAGGCAGTGTCCACTTCCAAAACACCAAAGGCATCCGTGCTGAATGTGCTGACTGCCATGTGCCACACGAACCGCTTGATTATCTGTGGACCAAAATCCGCGCGGTCAAAGATATCTACGGTGAAATGGTTGGCACTATTAATACACCTGAGAAATATGAAGCCCATAAGCTCGCCATGGCGCAGTCGGTATGGAAAACGCTAAAAGAGAATGATTCGGCCACTTGCCGCTCATGTCACAGCTTTGATGCGATGGACATCACCGGACAAAGTGCTGAAGCGCGTATTCAGCATCCGGTGGCTATTAAGCAAGGTGAAACCTGTATCGATTGCCATAAAGGTGTGGCCCATATCCTGCCGGATATGAGTGAGGTGACCCAGGCTGGCGCGGCAGAGTTGGCAACGGCGGCGGCACAAACACCCGCAACGGCGACCACCTTATATACCATCGCCACCGAGCCTTTCTTTATGAGTGCTGGTGACAGCCATAACGCCGGTAACCTGATGCCCTCAACACAAGTTGAAGTGGTAAAACAGCAAGGTGATCAGGTGTTGGTTGATGTTAAAGGCTGGCAGCAAGATGGGGTGGCCGAAGTGTTCTATGCCGCACAAGGGAAACGTATTCTGAGTGTATTACTGGGCGAGGACGCACAAAAAGCGCTGAAAACATTGAACACGCAGACCGATGCAGAAACCAATCTGGTTTGGCATCAAGTTGCACTACAGGTGTGGTTACCTAAGAAACAACTCGTTGATGATCAACAGAAAATTTGGCGCTATGCCGCTGATATGATGTCGGCCAACTGTACCGGCTGCCACGGTTTAACCGCACTGGATCGCTTCAACGCTAACCAATGGATTGGGGTAATCAAAGGCATGGCACCACGCACCTCCCTGACTCAGGAACAGTTGCGTGTGATGACACAGTATGTACAAAAACATGCCAGTGATATGCCGGCCAAGCTGTAAATAAGAGGCGAAAATGACTAAATACGAACAACAACCGTTAGAAATGAGCCGCCGTCGCTTCTTACTCGGAACCAGCGCACTGGCTGTATTGCCTATCGTTGGTGGCCTGTGGCCCAAATCTGCATTAGCCCAAGCCATCAGTCAGGCATTACCTCAGTTTCTGGCACTGCGTCAGGCGCAAAAAGGTATTCTGACCGGCGCTCATTGGGGCGCATTTGAAGCTATCGTCGAGAATGGCCGGATGATCGGTGTGCAACCTGTCAAAGATGATCCATGGCCGAATGACCTGATCACTATGGCACCCTATCAGGTGCATGCGGATAACCGCATCAAATACCCGATGGTGCGTAAAAGTTGGTTGGAAGGTGGCCCCGGTAGCCATACCGAACTGCGTGGCCGGGATGAGTGGGTACGTGTCAGTTGGGATAAAGCCACTGAACTGGTATGCGGCGAAATTGTGCGGGTGCAGAAAGACCACGGCCCGCAAGCGCTGTACGCCGGATCTTATGGCTGGAAAAGTGTGGGGATGCTACATAACAGCCGCACGCTACTACAACGCTTAATGAACCTGAGTGGGGGTTTTTTGGGCTATGCCGGTGACTATTCAACCGGTGCGGCACAGGTGATTATGACCCACGTCATGGGGTCAATGGAGGTCTACGAACAGCAGACGGCCTGGCCAAACGTGGTAGATAACAGCGAGCTGGTGATCCTCTGGGGCTGTAACCCGATGATCACCTTGAAAAACAGTTGGAATATCCCCGATCATGTGGGTCAAACTGGTTTTGAAGCGCTGAAGAAGAAAGGTACCAAAGTTATCAGTATTGATCCGGTGCATAACGACAGTGCTAAATTCACCAATGCACAATGGATTGCGCCACGGCCATATACCGACAGCGCCATGTTGATCGGTATCGCCCATACGCTATTAACAGAAAAACTGCATAATCCTGACTTTATAAAAACCTACACCATTGGTTTTGATAAATTCCAGGCCTATCTGCTCGGTGAAACTGACGGTCAGCCGAAAAACGCAGAATGGGCGGCGGATATCAGTGGTGTGGATGCCGATGTGTTGCGCCAACTGGCGCGAGATATGGCTAAACAGCGCACCATGATTATGGGCGGTTGGGGGATTCAACGTCAGCATCACGGTGAGCAGCAGCACTGGTTACTGGTCACGGTCGCGGCAATGCTGGGCCAAATTGGCCTGCCGGGTGGCGGCTTTGGCTTCAGCTATCACTACTCCTCTGGCGGTAGCCCAACGGCCAAGGGCGGCATTTTACCGGGGATTTCTGCCGGGAGTGCACCGAAGAACTCACCATCGCCGATTCCAGTGGCGCGGATTGCCGAATGTCTGGCCAATCCGGGGAAAGTCATTGATTTCAATGGCACCAAAGTCACCTATCCAGATGTGAAAATGGTCTACGTTGCCGGTGGCAATACTTTCCACCAGCATCAGGATACCAACAATCTGGTGAAAGCCTGGCAGCACCCTGAAACCATTGTGGTTAACGAACCCTATTGGACCGCCACCGCTAAACACGCCGATATCGTATTACCGGCGACCACCAGCTATGAGCGTAACGATCTGGAGATGGGCGGCGATTACTCGCAACTTTATGTCTTCCCGATGCACCAATGCGTGCCGCCACAGCATGAAGCGCGTAATGATTTTGATATCTTCGCGGCGATGGCCACCAAGCTGGGAGTGATTGATGCCTTTACCGAGGGCAAAGATGAGACTCAGTGGCTGAAAGCGATGTACGACGATATGAAGTCACAGGCCCGTACCGCACGGGTCGCCCTGCCGCCATTCGATATGTTCTGGCAATCGAACAACTACATTCGCTTCCCTATCCCCGAAGCGAACCAGCAGTGGGTGCGCTTTGCTGATTATCGTGACAATCCATTGCTCAACCCGCTGGGTACCCCGTCTGGCAAGATTGAGATCTACTCCGATACTATCGCTAAAATGGAATACGCCGATTGTCAGGGGATCCCGACCTGGATGCCACCTCATGAATGGTATCGCGGGGTGGAAGCGAAGAAATATCCACTGTCGCTAAACACCGCACACCCAATCAACCGGCTGCATTCACAGTTAGATAACACACCACTGCGTGAAAAATACGCCGTGGCCGATCGGGAAGCGATACTGATAAGCCCACAGGATGCCAAGGGGCGTAACATTGTTAATGGCGATTTAGTCCGTGCGTTCAATGACCGTGGGCAGATATTGGTAGGTGCTGTGGTATCTGAAGATGTACGTCCAGGGGTGGTGCGCATCAGTGAAGGGGCATGGTTTGACCCGGCGGATCCAGCGGTACCGGGTTCTCTTTGTAAAAACGGCAATATCAACTGCCTGACTTTCGATATTGGTTCTTCCAGTCTGGCGCAGGGTAACTGTGGGCAAATGGCGCAGCTTGAGATTGAGAAGTATACCGGGCCGGTGCTGAAAAACACCGCGCATGCAGTTCCTGCTGGGGCTTAGCCACCAGAAGAACCAAGGGTTAAGCGTACCAACAGGCACACCGGCGTTTCGCGCCGCTTACGGCCCGAACAGCACGCTTTCCCTTAAATTACTGACAAAGTCCCGGCCTCTTGGCTGGGACTTTACTTTATAGCGGTAGGCTAAAAGGCGGCCAAGAGACGGTTTTTATTCCCCAACAAGGAGCACTTCAATCCCACCTTTTCGTAATCCATTCAAACTTTCCTCTGGAATACCTTTATCGGTGATAACCATATGTATACGCTGGGTATCAATTATTTTATGCAGGCTGGAGCGGTTAAATTTACTGGAATCAGTGACCACAATGATGCGTTCCGCGACTTCACACATTCGGCGATTTAGGCGAGCTTCGTCTTCATTATGCGTGCTCACACCGCGCTCAAGACTGATGGCGTCTACACCAAGAAAAAGTATATCGAAATGATAATTTTGCAAGGACTGGTCAGCCTGATCCCCATAGAAGGAAAGGGACTGGCGGCGTAAGTGCCCTCCTGTCATCAGCAATTCCACCCCCTCAGCCTCAAGCAGCGCGTTCGCCACATTCATGCCGTTTGTCATAGCAATGACCTCCTTATGATTACGCATATGACGCGCTATTTCATTAGTGGTCGTGCCCGAGTCCAGAATCACGCGGTGCCCAGGTTTAATCAGATTTGCAGCAACGCGAGCAATATCGCGCTTTAAAGAAATATTAAGGGAGCTTTTATCTTCTACCGTGGGTTCAACGCCAGGTGTGCCAGCATCACACACCAGCGCACCGCCGTATGCACGTACAGCAATCCCCTGCTTTTCCAGAAAGGCCAAATCGTTGCGGATAGTCACCGTAGAAACACCAAAGAATGACGATAAATCATTAACCTGAACACTTCCTTGCTGACGAAGCCGCTGAATTATCTGCTCACGCCTTTCACTGGTGCCCGTTATACGCTTGTCCATTACTGAATCGGTATTGCTCATATCAGATCCTTCCCAAAAGCCTTTCGTTTCATTTCACTTCATCTATTAACACCTTTCTTTTGCCGGAAAGCAAGTCTTTACATTAGGCCAAACCGTGCTATCACCCGATAAAAAAACCTTTCATTATGTTTCTTTTGCGAAACAGATCTCATTTCCGTTATCTTTCGTTTTGTTTTTACAAACCCATAAAGCAGTATCAATGAAACAAACCGAAAGACACAAGTAATCAAAAACCCATACGGAGAGGAAAGTGAAACATTTAACCGAGTTTGTGGCCGACCATAAGCACGATAAGCGATGTGGCATTTTTGCCGTCTGTTCTGCTCACCCATTGGTTCTGGAAGCAGCAATGCGCCACGCCCGGGACGCGCAATCCATCTTATTAATAGAAGCCACCTCCAATCAGGTGGATCAGTATGGCGGCTATACCGGTATGACCCCAGATGACTTCCGTGGTTTTGTTGAGCAACTGGCGGATAAACATCACTTCCCTCGCAATCAGTTGGTGTTAGGGGGCGATCATCTGGGGCCAAATCGCTGGCAAAACGCCCCAGCCGCAGAGGCTATGTCTCATGCAGAAGAACTTATTCGCCATTATGTCGCGGCTGGCTTTAAGAAAATTCACCTTGATTGCAGTATGTCTTGTGCAGATGACCCAGTGCCATTAACAGATGAAATCGTCGCCGGGAGAGCAGCAAGGCTTGCCTTAATTGCAGAACAGACCCGCAAGGAAAAACAAGGTTCGTCTGATCTGGTTTATGTTATTGGAACGGAAGTCCCTGTTCCAGGAGGAGCACATGAAACGCTGTCAACGCTGGTGGTCACCTCTCCCCAAGCGGCAAAAGCAACGCTCGAGGCTCATCGTCATGCTTTTGAACAACAAGGTTTGCACCACCTGTGGCCACGCATTATCGGGCTAGTCGTCCAACCCGGTGTAGAATTCGATCATACTCATGTTATTGATTATCAACCTGAGAAATCTCTTGCTCTGAGCCAGACTATCGAAGAGTTTGACACGATGGTCTTTGAAGCTCACTCCACCGATTACCAAACTCCGCTCGCCCTACAACAGCTAGTTCAGCACCACTTTGCCATTTTGAAAGTGGGTCCGGCACTCACTTTCGCGTTACGTGAAGCGCTATTTTCACTGGCCGCTATCGAGCAGGAACTCCGCCCCGCATACCAATGTTCGGGGCTACGAGATGTGCTGGAAAGCGTCATGCAGGAACACCCGGAGCACTGGAAACAGCATTATCACGGTAATAACGATGAACGTCGTCTGGCGCGCGGCTACAGCTATTCTGACCGCGTTCGTTACTACTGGCCCGATCACCACATTGACCAGGCTTATGCTCGGTTAGTAAATAATTTAACGGACAAACCACTGCCCTTGCCGTTGATCAGCCAGTATCTGCCACTTCAATACGTTAAGGTCCGTGAAGGCCGGCTCGCGGCAACACCGCACGAACTGATTATTGACCATATTCAGGATGTATTGCGCCAGTACCATGCAGCCTGCATGGGAACATCGTCATCCCATTAACACAATGATAATAAGGAATAAAACATGCCAAACATTGTATTAAGTCGTATTGATGAGCGCCTGATTCACGGCCAGGTTGGTGTTCAATGGGTTGGTTTTGCCGGAGCAAATCTGGTGTTGGTTGCCAATGATGAAGTTGCCGAAGATCAGGTTCAACAAAACCTGATGGAAATGGTTCTGGCAGAAGGGATTGCCGTGCGCTTCTGGCCACTGCAAAAAGTGATCGACAATATTCATCGTGCAACCGATCGGCAGAAAATTTTACTGGTCTGCAAAAGTCCCGAAGACTTTCTAACGCTGGTCAACGGTGACGTACCCGTGGCCCGAATCAATGTCGGCAACATGCATTATGCCGAAGGTAAACAACAAATAGCGAAAACCGTCTCTGTCGATGATCAGGATATTGCCGCTTTCTATGGCCTGAGAAAAGCAGGGGTGGAATGTTTTATTCAGGGCGTGCCGACCGAGCCCGCTCAGGATCTCTACAAACTCCTCTGAGGTATTTTCTATGGAAATTAGCTTATTACAGGCATCCGCGTTGGGGATTCTGGCCTTTATTGCTGGCTTGGATATGTTCAACGGCCTGACACATATGCACCGCCCGGTGGTCCTTGGGCCGTTGGTTGGCCTGATCCTTGGCGACCTTCATATGGGGATACTCACCGGTGGTACTCTGGAACTGGTCTGGATGGGGCTTGCTCCACTGGCCGGTGCCCAACCGCCGAATGTGATTATCGGGACTATTGTCGGCACGGCCTTTGCTATTACTGCCGGTGTAAAACCGGAGGTCGCGGTTGGGGTTGCCGTGCCGTTCGCCGTGGCGGTGCAAATGGGCATCACCTTCTTGTTCTCTATCATGTCTGGTGTGATGGCGCGCTGCGACCGGATGGCGGCAAATGCGGATACCGACGGCATTGAACGCGTTAATTATCTGGCCTTGCTGGCTCTGGGTACGTTCTATTTTCTGTGCGCATTCTTGCCCATCTATTTTGGTGCTGAGCATGCGAAGACGGTCATTGATGTCTTGCCAGCCCGCCTGATAGACGGCCTTGGTGTAGCTGGTGGCATCATGCCTGCAATCGGCTTTGCCGTATTGCTGAAAATAATGATGAAAAACGTTTATATCCCCTACTTCATTCTTGGCTTTGTTGCTGCGGCCTGGCTGAAACTGCCGGTACTGGCGATTGCCGCCGCAGCCTTGGCAATGGCGTTAATCGATTTCATGCGTAAAGACTCAACTCCGCAGCAGACTTCCAGCACTCAGAAAGAGGAATTCGAAGATGGCATCTAATACTCAGGTTCTGCCAAGCGCTAACGTCACTGAAAAGCCGGTCATTGATAGCAACGACAATATCTATGAAGACCAAAGTATCGGTGCGGAGCTGACAAAGAAAGATATCAACCGCGTGGCATGGCGTTCCATGCTGCTGCAAGCCTCATTTAACTATGAGCGTATGCAGGCTTCCGGCTGGCTGTATGGCATATTGCCCGCGCTGAAAAAGATCCACACCAATAAAAATGATCTGGCGCGGGCGATGAAAGGCCATATGGGGTTCTTCAACACCCATCCTTTCCTGGTGACGTTTGTCATCGGCATCATACTGGCGATGGAACGTTCAAAACAGGATGTGAACAGTATTCAAAGTACGAAAATCGCCGTTGGTGCGCCACTGGGAGGAATTGGTGATGCGATGTTCTGGCTGACCTTGCTCCCCATCTGTGGCGGTATTGGAGCCAGTTTGGCCCTGCAAGGTTCGATCCTCGGCGCAATCGTATTTCTCGTGATGTTTAATGTCGTCCATCTTGGGCTTCGTTTCGGGCTTGCTCACTATGCCTATCGCATGGGGGTCGCGGCTATCCCGCTTATCAAAGCCAATACACTTAAAGTGGGGCGAGCGGCTTCTATCGTTGGGATGACGGTGATCGGTGCACTTGTCGCCACCTACGTTCGCTTGTCCACCACGCTTGAAATCACCGCAGGCGATGCTGTGGTTAAGCTGCAAACCGATGTTATCGACAAACTGATGCCAGCCTTCCTCCCACTGGTATACACCCTCACGATGTACTGGTTAGTGCGCCGTGGCTGGAGCCCTCTGCGACTCATCGGGCTGACCGTGGTATTAGGCGTTGTTGGAAAATTTGGCCACTTTTTGTAAGCAAGAGGAAACTCCATGTTAAGCATTATTCTTAGCGGTCACGGTGGGTTTGCCACCGGACTGGAAAAAGCGATGAAACAAATACTTGGCGAACAACAGCAAGTGATAGCCATCGATTTTCCTGAAAGCTCCTCCACCGCGCTGCTTACCGCTCAGTTTGAAGAGGCGTTAGCTAATCTGGATGAAAAAGAAGGGCTGATTTTTTTGACGGATTTGCTCGGAGGTACCCCCTTCCGCGTGGCCTCGACGCTGGCAATGCAGAAAGCAGAACGTGAAGTGATCACCGGAGTAAATCTACAACTTTTGCTGGAGATGGTGCTGGAGCGCGATGGCCTCAGTAGTAAAGAGTTCCGCCTTCAGGCGCTAGAGTGTGGTCACCGAGGGTTGACCAGTCTGGTGGACGAAATGGGCCGTTATCGCGAAGCCGCCCCTGTCGAGGAAGGTATATGACAGCACTGTTGCGAGCCAGACGGGTGCTGACCGAGCATGGCTGGCTCGACGACCATCAGTTACGCATAGATGGCAACACCATCGTTGCCATCGAGCCAATCCCCGCAGGGGTTACGCTGCGCGACTTTGAACTACTGTGCCCAGCCTATATCGATATTCATGTCCACGGCGGTGATGGTGTCGATGTCATGGATGACTCGCCAGAGATACTGGATCAGTTGGCATTGTATAAAGCACGCGAAGGGGTGGGTGGCTGGTTGCCGACCACCGTCACCGCTCCCCTTGGGGAAATAGAGTGTGCACTGCGGCGTATTGCGCAGCGCTACCATCAAGGTGGACAAGGTGCGACGGTGTTGGGTAGCTATCTTGAAGGCCCTTACTTCACCCCGCAGAACAAAGGGGCACATCCACCGGAGCTGTTCCGTGAGCTGGATATTACTGAGCTAAACAGGTTGATTGACGTGTCACAACACACATTACGTGTTGTGGCATTGGCACCTGAGAAATCGGGTGCGCTAGCGGCGATTAAGTATCTAAAAAGCCAGGGGATAAAGGTCATGCTCGGCCACAGCGCGGCGAACTATGAAGAAACTATTCGTGCGTTTGATGTGGGAGCCGATGGACTGGTGCATTGCTTTAACGGTATGACAGGTATTCATCACCGTAATCCCGGCATGGTTGGCGCAGGGCTCACCGATAAGCGAGCATGGCTTGAGTTGATAGCAGATGGTCACCATGTTCACCCCGCAGTAATGAGCCTTTGCTGTACCTGCGCCAAGCCTCGAGTATTGCTGATAACCGATGCGATGAGCGCGGCTGGAATGCCTGATGGCGACTATACGATTTGCGGTCATCCAGTAACAATGCAACAGGGTATTGTCCGTACTGCCTCTGGAGGGCTGGCCGGAAGTACACTTTCGTTGGATGCAGCGGTGCGAAATCTGGTCAATAACGTGGGTGTCCCTGCTGCGGATGCGATTCATATGGCCTCGCTGCACCCTGCCAAAATGTTGGGACTTGACCACACATATGGTTCTTTGTCGGCAGGCAAACGAGCCAACATTATCGCGCTTGATTCGCGGCTCATGCTACAAACCATTTGGATTGATGGACAACGAATCGCCCTGTAGACCTTTCATTATATATCACTTTGGTTTGTGGCCAATTCCGCCACAAACCTTTCTTTTCCTTTCTTTATGCTCTAAGCCATGTATTAAATAAATATAAT
>NZ_JAZGQE010000105.1:0-16955 GCF_048593885.1 Yersinia sp. 1252 StPb PI
GTTTTTGATTTTAATGATTAATTGATTATTCTTAGTCCTGTCGGGGTGAAAAATAACCATGAAATCCAGCCTTAAATTTCCAGCCGGAAGGCATTACCCGATAAGAATCCAAGAGTGACGCTACGTTAGCGTTGATGTGAACGAAGTGAGATTGGTAAGGGGAAGGGTAATGACACAACAGTTAGTTGGCACGGAGTTAGTTTTTACGCAGCATTTTAATGCTGCTGAGCGGCAAGTTTTGCCAGATGAGGCCATTGAATTTTTGACCGAATTGGTGGTGAAATTCGCTGAGCCGAGGAACAAACTCCTTGCTGCACGGGCATCGTGGCAACAGACCATTGATCAGGGCGCTTTACCTGATTTTATTTCGGAAACCAATTCCATTCGTGATGGTGACTGGAAGATTCAAGGTATTCCTACAGATTTACGTGACCGCAGAGTGGAAATCACCGGGCCGGTTGAGCGCAAGATGGTGATTAATGCCCTCAATGCTAATGTAAAAGTCTTTATGGCCGATTTTGAAGATTCATTAGCACCGAGCTGGGATAAGGTTATCGAGGGTCAAATTAATCTGCACGATGCGGTAAAAGGCACAATTTCTTATGCAAATGAATCTGGCAAAATTTATCAGTTAAAACCTAATCCTGCGGTATTGATTGCTCGGGTTCGTGGCCTGCACTTGCCAGAGAAGCATGTTAAATGGCAAGAGGAAGCTATCCCCGGAGGCTTATTCGATTTCGCGTTGTATTTCTACCATAACTATAAGCAATTACTGGCCAACGGTAGCGGCCCTTATTTCTATTTACCAAAAATGCAGTCCTATCAGGAAGCTGCCTGGTGGAGTGATGTTTTCAGCTTTACTGAGCAACGTTTCGATTTGCCACAAGGCACCATCAAAGCCACGGTGTTAATTGAAACATTACCCGCTGTATTCCAGATGGACGAGATCCTCTACCACCTGCGCCATCATATTGTTGCTCTCAATTGTGGCCGTTGGGATTATATCTTTAGTTATATCAAAACGCTGAAGAATCACAGTGATCGTGTATTACCGGATCGTCAGTCAGTGACGATGACGAAACCTTTCCTCAGTGCCTACTCTCGCCTGCTGATCAAGACATGTCATAAGCGTGGTGCGTTGGCGATGGGCGGCATGGCGGCCTTTATCCCGAATAAAGATGCAGAAAAGAATGCTCTGGTACTGGATAAAGTTCGTGCTGACAAAGAGTTGGAAGCCAGCAATGGCCATGACGGTACTTGGGTTGCGCATCCTGGGTTGGCAGATACCGTGATGGAGGTCTTCAACCGCGTATTAGGTTCACGGCCAAATCAGTTAGAGATCACGCGTGAGCAGGATAAGCCAATTACGGCTGCTGAGTTATTGGAGCCTTGCACTGGCGATCGTACTGAGGAAGGGATGCGAGCCAATATTCGGGTGGCAGTGCAATATATTGAGGCATGGATCTCTGGCAATGGGTGCGTACCAATTTATGGCCTGATGGAAGATGCCGCAACAGCAGAGATTTCGCGTACTTCTATTTGGCAATGGATCCATCACCAGAAAAGCTTGAGTAATGGCCAGACGGTGACCAAAGAGCTGTTCCGCAGCATGTTGAGTGAAGAAATGCAGGTAGTGAAGCTTGAGCTTGGCGCAGAGCGCTTTGATGGCGGGCGGTTTGAAGAAGCCGCGTGTCTGATGGAGCGAATTACAACACAAGATGAGCTTATCGACTTCCTGACGCTACCAGGCTACGCATTACTAGCCTAAAACACCCTTCGTACTGGAAGTTGCAGCGGTGTTAGCTACGTTCGCTCACCCGAATCACTTACTTGTGTAAGCTCATCGGGATTCGTTCGCTTGCTGCCTAGCTGCAACTCCAATTACTTTGGATATGACACTCTATTAACCCTACAAGATTGAATAATAAGGAATATCACCATGACTACCTCTCGTACTCAACAAATTCAGCAGTTGGAACAGGAATGGACATCGCCGCGCTGGGAAGGTATCACCCGACCATATAGCGCAGAAGAGGTGATTAAACTGCGCGGTTCAGTGAATCCTGAATGTACGCTGGCGCAGCACGGAGCACACAAACTGTGGGAATTACTGCATGGTGGCGCGCGCAAAGGGTATATCAATTGTCTCGGCGCGTTAACCGGTGGTCAGGCTCTGCAACAAGCGAAAGCCGGTGTTGAGGCAATTTATCTGTCGGGCTGGCAGGTTGCCGCCGATGCGAATACCGCCTCTAGCATGTATCCCGATCAGTCGTTATACCCAGTCGACTCCGTCCCTGCGGTGGTTAAAAGAATTAATAATAGCTTCCGCCGCGCGGATCAGATTCAGTGGTCGAATAATATTGAACCGGGTAGCAAAGGGTATACCGACTATTTCCTGCCGATTGTGGCTGATGCTGAAGCCGGTTTTGGTGGTGTGCTGAATGCTTTTGAATTGATGAAAGCCATGATTGAAGCTGGCGCGGCGGGGGTGCATTTTGAAGACCAACTGGCTGCGGTGAAGAAATGTGGTCATATGGGCGGTAAGGTGTTGGTGCCGACTCAAGAAGCGATTCAAAAATTGGTTGCTGCTCGTTTAGCCGCCGATGTTCTGGGTGTGCCAACCTTGTTGATTGCCCGTACTGATGCTGATGCGGCTGATTTACTGACTTCTGATTGCGATCCATATGACAGTGAATTCGTGACCGGCGAGCGCACAGCCGAAGGCTTCTTCCGCACACATGCCGGTATTGAGCAAGCGATCAGCCGTGGCCTGGCCTATGCCCCTTATGCTGATTTGGTCTGGTGTGAAACCTCTACACCGGACCTGGAACTGGCTAAACGCTTCGCGCAGGCGATTCATGCGAAATTCCCTGGTAAATTATTGGCTTATAACTGCTCGCCATCATTTAACTGGAAAAAGAATCTGACCGACCAGCAGATTGCCAGCTTCCAGGATGATCTGTCGGCGATGGGTTACAAATACCAGTTTATTACCCTGGCAGGCATCCACAGCATGTGGTTCAACATGTTTGATTTAGCCCATGCTTATGCGCAGGGCGAGGGTATGAAGCACTATGTTGAGAAAGTGCAGCAGCCAGAATTTGCATCAGTTGAGCGCGGTTATACCTTTGCATCCCATCAGCAAGAAGTGGGTACGGGCTACTTCGATAAAGTCACCAATATCATTCAGGGTGGCGAATCATCGGTGACGGCATTGACTGGCTCGACGGAAGAACAGCAATTCTAAATGCGGTTTGATTGAACGCGTGTCTTTCAGGAGCCTGCATATGCAGGCTCTGTTCCGTATGGCGGGGGTGAGTATGGCGGTAAAACTGGAACGATTAATCGCTCAGACAATCTTGCAGGGCTTCGATGCACAATATGGTCGCTTTCTAGAGGTCACTGCCAGCGCTCAGCACCGTTTTGAGCAGGCGGACTGGCATGCCGTTCAGCAGGCGATGAAGAAGCGTATTCACCTCTATGACCACCATGTCGGTCTGGTGGTTGAGCAACTAAAGCACATCACCGATCAGCGCTGTTTTGATGCAGAATTTCTGGCACGGGTAAAAGAGATCTACACCGAGTTGTTGCCGGATTACCCGCGTTTTGAAATTGCGGAGAGTTTTTTTAATTCTGTTTACTGCCGGTTGTTTAAGCACCGTGATTTAACGCCGGATAAGCTGTTTGTTTTCAGCTCGCAACCGGAGCGGCGCTTTCGTGAGATCCCACGCCCGTTAGCGCGCGATTTTTCCCCAAAAGGGGATCTGAGTGGCATGTTGCAGATGGTTCTTAGTGATTTGCCGCTGCGTTTGCCGTGGGAAGATCTGCCGCGTGATATCGGCTATATCACAGAGGCTCTTCGGCAAGCATTCCCTGATGAGCAACTGATAGGCGCACGTTTTCAAATCGCTAATGAACTGTTTTATCGCAATAAAGCGGCTTGGTTAGTCGGTAAATTGCGGTTGGCTGAGGGGGTTTATCCCTTCCTGCTCCCCATCCATCACAATGAATCTGGCGCCCTATTTATTGATACTTGCCTCACCGGTAAAGCGGAGGCCAGCATTGTGTTCGGTTTTGCTCGCTCTTACTTTATGGTCTATGCCCCGCTGCCAGCGGCAATGGTGGAATGGCTACGGGAAATATTACCGGGTAAATCGACAGCTGAGCTGTATATGGCAATTGGTTGCCAGAAACACGGCAAAACTGAAAGTTACCGTGAATACCTCACCTTTGTTCATCAATCCAGTGAACTGTTTATTATCGCCCCAGGGGTTAAAGGCATGGTGATGCTGGTGTTTACCCTACCGTCATTTGATCGGGTATTTAAGGTAATTAAGGATCAGTTTGCGCCGCAAAAAGAGGTCAGCCAGGCACGAGTTTTAGAGTGCTATCAACTGGTTAAAGAGCATGACCGCGTCGGGCGCATGGCGGATACTCAAGAGTATGAGAATTTTGTTATTGATAAGCAGCGGATAAGCCCAGAGTTACTGGCCGAACTACAACGGGAAGTGCCGGAAAAGTTAGAAGATTTAGGCGACCAAATCATTATTAAGCATCTCTATATGGAACGGCGGATGACGCCATTGAACCTTTATATGGAGCAGGCCAATGATCAGCAACTAAAGGATGCTATCGAGGAGTATGGTAATGCCATTAAGCAGTTGGCTGCGGCAAATATCTTCCCCGGTGATATGTTATTTAAGAACTTTGGTGTGACCCGCCATGGTCGCGTGGTGTTCTACGATTACGATGAAATTTGCTATATGACAGAGGTTAATTTCCGCGATATTCCGCCAGCGCGCTACCCGGAAGATGAGATGGCCAGCGAGCCGTGGTATAGCGTATCGCCCAATGATGTATTCCCTGAAGAGTTTCGTCATTTCTTATGCACTGATCTGAAAATACGGCATTTTTTTGAGGAGATGCACAGCGACCTGTTTCACGCCAGCTATTGGCGTGGGTTGCAGCAGCGTATTAAGGACGGGCATGTGGAGGATGTTTTTGCCTATCGCCGGAAGCAGCGCTTCTCCCAGCGGGTTTTAAATTAGCGGCTACTGCGCGTTGTCATTTTAGGATTGGGCAGTGCTCAAAATCCTCACGTACTTCGTGTACGCTCCGGTTTTTCCGCGCTGGCCGCACCTAAACTGACTTAGCTCGCTACGCCTTGATTGGGAATGTAAAGAAACACTGTTGTGAGTAATTAGTTCTCGATTCAGAGAGGTGAGGGCAGGCAGAAGAGTAAAGCGTCCGCGCCAGGACGGCGCGGCTCGAGCCTACAGGGAAGTATTTACGGCGTCTTTACGATTTGCTTGTTCTCACCGAACGACAAAGTTTTAACTAATTAACTCCGATTCCCGCCGCCGTATGATTGAGTTATTTCTTTCGCAGCATGAATAACCAGTGCGCCAAGTTCGGTGACGCGGTCGTCGGTAATGCGTGATACCGGGCCGGAGATAGAGATTGCGGCAAAGGCTTCATGGTGTTCATCGAACAGACAGGCGGCGATACAACGCAAGCCGAGGGCATGTTCTTCATCATCAAATGAATAACCTTGCTTGCGAGTCAGTGCCAGATTCTCTTTCAGGCTGGCTGGATTGGTACGGGTATGTTGGGTATATGCGTGCAGCCCTTTCTTATGTAACAACTGCACTAATTGATCATCTGTCAGAGTAGAGAGAAAGGCTTTACCCGCACCGGAAGCATGCATCGGCAGTTTGCCACCAATGGGGGCTGACATGCGCATTAGCGCAGTACATTGTACTTGATCGATAATAATGGCCTGGTAGTCGCTATGGTCGAGCACCGCCAGGTTGACGGTTTCGCCTGATTCATCCATCAAACGGCGTAGCATCGGATGCACCATGGCCAGCAAATTGCGGCTTTGCAGGAAGCTACTGCCAACAATAAAGGCGTGAGCCCCCATGGTCCAAAGCCCTAAATCCCCCACCTGACGGACAAAACCTTGCTGTTGCATGGTTGTCAGCAGGCGATGAGTGGTAGAATTCGGCAATCCCGCCTGTTGTGCTAAATCCGTCAGGGCGACACTGCCTTGTGATTCGGAAATATATTCCAGTAATTTAAGCCCGCGCGTTAATGACTGAACCTGACCGGTTGCAGCAGGGGTGGTTTGTGCAGCTGCCTTGGGTTTTTTCCCCCGTTTAATCGCAATCGGTAACGCCATAAATCCACCTCTCATCTATTTTTATGGAATTCATTTTCGTTTTTCAATTATGCATGCAAACGATAGAAAACGCTCATCCGATGAGTCGGTTTCTCTACCTGAAAAAGTCTCAACTGCTAGCGGACTCATTACATTGATAACTTGTGCTAGGATGACAGATGAATTTTTCAGCATGTCTGATACAAATAAACAACCAAGATACGTCAGATAATGGCAAGGCAACAGGGTAAAGAGGCGACAGACAGTGGTGGACACAGTATTAAACAATAAGGTTAAGCAATTGCATCGGCAACTGGCACAACGGATCTTGGTGCTGGACGGTGGTATGGGCACGATGATCCAGAGCTATCGGCTGGAAGAGGCTGATTATCGTGGAGCGCGCTTTGCTGATTGGCCAAGTGATCTGAAAGGTAACAACGACTTATTGGTGCTATCTAAACCGGAAGTCATTATCGCCATTCACAATGCCTACCTTGAAGCGGGCGCTGATATTCTCGAAACCAATACATTTAACTCCACCACCATTGCGATGGCGGATTATCAGATGGAGTCGCTGTCAGCCGAAATTAACTATGAAGCTGCTCGGTTGGCTCGGATTTGCGCTGATGAATGGACCGCCCGTACCCCAGAGAAGCCGCGCTATGTTGCCGGGGTTCTTGGCCCGACCAACCGTACCGCGTCTATCTCGCCTAAAGTTAATGATCCGGCGTTCCGTAATGTCAGTTTTGATCAGTTGGTTGAGGCTTATCGGGAATCTACCCGTGCCTTGATTGAAGGTGGTGTTGATCTGATTATGATCGAGACGGTCTTCGATACCCTTAATGCGAAAGCGGCTACCTTTGCTGTTGAGTCTGAATTTGAAGCCATGGGTGTGCTGTTGCCGGTGATGATTTCCGGCACCATTACTGATGCCTCGGGCCGGACATTATCAGGCCAAACCACGGAAGCTTTTTATAACTCGCTGCGCCACGTTAAACCGCTCTCTTTTGGCCTGAACTGCGCGTTGGGGCCGGATGAATTACGTCAATATGTGGCGGAGTTATCCCGTATCTCTGAATATTATGTCAGTGCGCACCCGAATGCCGGTTTGCCTAATGCTTTTGGTGAATACGATTTGGAAGCCAAAGAGATGGCCGAGCAGATTGGTGAGTGGGCGCGGGCTGGATTTTTGAATATTGTCGGTGGTTGTTGTGGTACCACACCACGGCATATTGCGGCGATGGTTAAAGCCGTCGCTGGCGTCCCTCCGCGCCCGTTGCCGGATATTGCAGTGGCTTGCCGTCTGGCTGGTCTGGAACCGCTGACTATCGATGCCAACTCGCTATTTGTTAACGTCGGCGAGCGCACCAACGTCACCGGTTCGGCTCGTTTTAAGCGGCTGATAAAAGAAGATAAATATGATGAAGCGCTGGATGTAGCCCGCCAACAGGTTGAAAGCGGCGCGCAGATCATCGATATCAATATGGATGAGGGTATGTTGGACGCAGAAGCCGCGATGGTGCGCTTCCTCAACCTGATTGCCGGTGAGCCAGATATCGCCCGGGTGCCAATCATGATCGACTCCTCTAAGTGGGATGTGATCGAAAAAGGCCTGAAATGTATTCAAGGCAAAGGAATTGTTAACTCTATTTCGATGAAAGAGGGCGAAGCTGCCTTTATCCATCACGCTAAGCTGGTGCGCCGTTATGGTGCGGCCATGGTGGTGATGGCATTTGATGAAACCGGGCAGGCGGATACCCGTGCGCGTAAAATCGAAATCTGCCGCCGCGCTTATAAGATATTGACCGAAACTGTCGGCTTCCCGCCGGAAGACATCATCTTCGATCCCAATATTTTCGCCGTCGCCACCGGGATTGAAGAGCATAACAACTATGCGGTCGACTTTATTGAGGCATGCGCCGATATCAAAGCCGAGCTCCCTCATGCCATGATTTCAGGTGGTGTCTCCAACGTCTCCTTCTCATTCCGCGGTAATGATCCGGTGCGTGAGGCGATCCATGCTGTTTTCCTCTATTACGCTATCCGTAATGGCATGGATATGGGGATCGTCAATGCTGGCCAACTGGCTATCTATGATGATCTGTCGGATGAGCTACGTGATGCGGTGGAAGATGTGATCCTTAATCGCCGTAGCGACAGCACTGAGCGGTTGTTGGATCTGGCCGAAAAATATCGCAGCAGCAAAAGTGGTGAAGTGGCGATTCAACAAGCGGAGTGGCGTGGCTGGGATGTAAAAAAACGGCTGGAATATTCACTGGTTAAAGGCATCACTGAGTTCATCGAGCTGGATACCGAAGAAGCCCGTCAGCAGGCTGAGCGGCCAATCGAGGTTATCGAAGGGCCATTGATGGCCGGGATGAATGTGGTTGGTGACCTGTTCGGTGAAGGGAAAATGTTCCTGCCACAAGTGGTAAAATCTGCCCGAGTGATGAAACAGGCAGTAGCCTATCTCGAACCTTATATTGAAGCCAGTAAGCAGAAAGGCACTACCGCGGGCAAAATCCTGCTGGCAACGGTTAAAGGTGATGTGCACGATATCGGCAAAAACATTGTGGGTGTGGTTTTACAGTGTAATAACTATGAGATTATCGATCTGGGTGTGATGGTGCCGACCGAAAAAATCCTGCGCACGGCGCGGGAGGAAAAGGTCGATATTATCGGCTTGTCCGGCCTGATAACCCCGTCGCTGGATGAAATGGTTAACGTTGCCAAAGAGATGGAGCGACAGGGTTTCACCTTGCCGTTATTGATTGGCGGCGCGACCACCTCGAAAGCCCATACCGCGGTTAAAATCGAACAGAACTACAGTGGTTCCACCACTTACGTCTCCAATGCCTCACGCAGCGTTGGCGTGGTCTCAGCGTTGTTATCTGACACGCAGCGTGATGATTTCGTAGCAAAAACGCGCAAAGAATATGAAACCGTCCGTATTCAGCATGCACGTAAAAAACCGCGAACTCCGCCGGTCAGTTTACAGGTCGCGCGGGATAACCAAACTGTAATCGATTGGGAAAATTATACGCCGCCAGTCGCCCATAAATTAGGTGTGCAGCCTGTCGAGGCCAGTATCGAAACTCTGCGCAATTACATCGACTGGACGCCATTCTTTATGACCTGGTCGCTGGCGGGTAAATACCCACGTATTTTGGAAGATGAGGTGGTCGGCGAAGAGGCCAAACGCCTATTTGCCGATGCCAATGAACTGCTGGATAAATTGTCGGCAGAAAACTTGCTGCATCCGAAAGGCGTGGTGGGAATATTCCCGGCTAACAGCGTCGGCGATGATATTGAAATTTATCGCGATGAGCGGCGTGAGGATGTGCTGGTGGTCAGTCATCATCTGCGCCAACAAACCGAGAAGACCGACTTCCCGAACTATTGCCTGGCTGATTATGTCGCACCTAAATCTAGTGGCAAAACTGATTACTACGGAGCATTTGCTGTCACCGGTGGCTTGGAAGAAGATGCCTTGGCCGAGGCTTATGATGCTCAGCATGATGATTACAATAAAATCATGATTAAGGCCTTGTCAGACCGTCTGGCAGAAGCTTTTGCAGAATATCTGCATGAGCGGGTACGTAAGGTGTATTGGGGCTTTGCACCGAATGAAAACCTGAGCAACGAAGAATTGGTGCGCGAGAACTATCAAGGGATTCGCCCAGCACCGGGCTATCCGGCTTGCCCGGAACATACTGAAAAAGGCCAAATCTGGCAGTTGCTGGATGTAGAAACTCACACTGGCATGAAGTTGACCGAATCCTACGCCATGTGGCCGGGTGCCTCGGTATCAGGCTGGTATTTCAGCCATCCAGACAGCAAATACTTTGCAGTGGCACAGATTCAGCGTGATCAGGTGGAAGATTACGCTGCCCGTAAGGGGATGCCAATAGCGGAGGTCGAGCGCTGGTTAGCCCCGAACTTGGGTTATGATGCGGACTGATATTTAAGTCAGTTGTTCAGTAAAATGAAAGGAGATAGCCGCGATGACTATCTCCTTTTTTAATGCCCTTTAACCCAGTGGTTTGCGTGCTTTAGCCTCGCGTCACACCTGCTACGGCATTTTTCTGTTCGGAGCCACCATGAGCGCCGAGCAGCGGTGTTTTGCCTTCCATCATCTCACCAATGCCACTACCAATTATCTCGGTAACTTTAGACGATGCATTTACTCTCGCCCCGCCCTGGGTATGTTTACCGTTGATATCCTGTAATTCCAGACCATTGGTTTGTAAGTTTACATCGCTGTCTCTATTGGATATTTTGCCACCAATAAGTTCAGTTTTACCCGTTACGTTCAAATTAACTGACTGTGTGCCGCTAATGGCTGACTGTTCTTCAACCGCTTTATTTTCAACGACTTCCACTTCAACTTTAGCTTTGCCGTTGCCACCTTTGACTTGTTCATCCTGAACATTACTTTTGATTTTTTTGCCTGCTGCTTTGGCCCCTTTCTGCCACCATTTGTCTTTGGTTTCTACTTCTTCCTTAGACTCGGTCAAGGTGGCTTCACTGCCTTTTTTAGTGTAGCTAACAGGCTGGACATTATCTTCTTTCTTGCTATCAAAGCGGCTTGAGATTTGGTCATACTGCTTTTTGACTTTATCGAATAACTTATTGGATTTAGTGGTCAGGGTTTTTTTCACTTTATCCGAGCCGATTGGCGTCGCATCGGCTACCTGATTAATCATGCTGTCTTGTTTCTCGTTACTGTGATTGAAACTCAAGCCGGTGTTGACGTTGACCTCCTGTCGGACATCTTCACGGCTTTGCACTTTCAAGTTACCGCCGATAGTGCCAGTAATATCATTAGCTTTGAGCATAGCACCCGCCAGAGCCGTGTTTTTGGCACTATTCAGGGCGATATTATTGCTATTGATATGGGTGTTTTGCTGTATGACAGTATCTAACTGTTTAACACCAACATCCAATTCAGCACTGATATTATGAAGTTTTCCGCTGCTTTGTTTATCAACAACACCTTTGTCATCTTTATTGAAAGAGCTGTTTTGATTACCATTGGCTCCGACAGTAAAGTTCCAGTTATCCCTATGCTCTTTGTCTTGGGCCGACTCCAGCAAGATACCGCCATTATCAGCCGTTAGTGTGGTTTTTTGGCTGGTAATATTGGTATTTTGCATATGGATGGCTTGGTTATCGTGACTACCCGCTTTAACCGTTACCGTACCATTACTATTGATAATGGTGCCCTGATGCTTGAGTGCTGATTCATCTTTGTCAGCAACTTTGACTTCAGCTCCCGCACTGATTCCTTTGTTATTTTTATCTGTCCCAGAACTTTGACTGATACCGGCGTTGGCGCTGGCTGACCAGGTGATATCCTGTTTGGAGCCTTGTGATTGTGCGGCCAACACATCAACTTTGCCGCCAGCTATCAACTGAACATCACCCGTTGCTTTGTCTTTACTGCCAAATGCTGTGCCTGTCAGGGTTAAGTCTTTCCCTGCATTCAGTTCAACACCTTGCTGACCTTGTAATTGGCTGACCTGAGCAACTGAGGTGCTGCTTTGCCCCTTACTGTTGCCACCACCTAAACCAGCACCAAAGTTTTTACTGCCGACGTTAGTGCCAAGATTAGCTTTAGCGTTAGCCTCAACATTATTATGGCTTTCGCTAGTATGGTTGGTGACCTGATCAAAACGAATATCTCCGCCCGCATTAACTGCGATTTTGCCATCCCCTGCATTCATATTGGTGCCTTGATAGGTCGCATCTTGTTTCACGTTGATATTGATGCCATTGGCGGCGTTCATACTACCAACTTGCGCGATATCACCTTTGACATGCTGATCTTTCGAGCCGCCTTTACCTTTGCCATCCAGAGTAATATCTTTTCCGGTAGAGGTGTAAACGCGAATACCCGCCTCGCCAGAGGTTTCGGTAACATGTCGGTCAGAACGATTAACGGCGGCTTCTGAGGTATGGCTCGCAGCATCCAGAGTAATGCCACCTTTATCGGCTTGATATTTTGTCCCCTGATCTTTAACTTCTCCTGCGGCATTGAGCGCGATGTTACCGCCTTTAATTGATGTCACCACCGATTGGCTACTATTGAGGTTGGTTTCTTTAGTTCCGCCTTTAGCATAGAGGTCTAACCCGGCATTGGGACCACCCACTTCGCCGACTGACTCAATCATGCCTCCCAAATCAAGCTCTTGTGCTTTATTGACTACCCCTTCAATTGGGCGGGTGACTTCGCCATAAGCAATATTGGCCTCATAACCGACATCAACCTTGGTAGTTTTGGTATGTGTTTTTTCACTGTTCTCGGCGGCCAGATTGTGGATATTATGGCCCTGAGCCTGATAAGCACCGCCGACGTTATGGTCTGTTCCCTGATTCGTGACATCTTTTGTTGCGGTGATATTCAGATTACCCGCCACCTGTGAACCCGAGACCACGGCGGTTGATTTGTCACTGCTGGTTTGGGTATCCTCGTAGCCTACGTTTACACCACTGCCGGCTTTATCCATGCCACCGGTGTAGTGGAAATCAACTCCAACACTTTCTTTGGTTTTGTTGCTGGAGAGGCTGTCTTGTGCCGCGACAAACGAGACGTTTTCGCCTTTAATTTCTGCATCACCAGTGGTAGCAGTGATTTTCGAACCCGTGAAAGTGACGTCTTTTTGGGCATCCAGTTTGATGCTGCTACCTTCAAGTGCTGCGCCGTGGTTTTTGATACTGTCAGTTTTTTCGCTCTCACTGGTGTGGTTCAGTTTTAAACCTGCCTGATACTGATTTTTACCATCATCACTGGTGAAACCTGAAATAGTCAGCTTGCTTTTTTGCTCATCTATTTTCTGTTGGGTTTGTGCGGCTTTAACATTGACTTCACCTAGCGTTTCAATACCCAGCTCACCGGCGCTTTTTACCAGGCTGCCAATAACATCAACATTATCTTTACTGATTATTTTTAGATTGGCGTCTGACGCTAATTCACCACCGATAACTGTTTCATCACTATTATTGGCTTTATGAGAGCTGCCGGTGATATTAAAGGCGACCCCAGTACGTTCATCTATTTTTGTGGTAGTGGTACTGATAGCATTGTCAATTTTAATACCACCTTCGCTGGCCTGCACATAACCATCCTGTGTTCCTTTAACCTGGCTACCGGTAATGGAAACACCTTTATTGCCGATAACCAAAATTTTCCCATCAGCCGTTATTTCAGAACGATGGATGGTTTCTGCATTTTTATTGTTATTATTGTGATCAATACCACCCAGACCTAAGTTTTGTTCATTCTTGCCGTTAGTTAACGTAATATCTTTGGTCTTTTTTACACCAATATTGACTTCATTGGCATTGATTAATAAATTACCGCCAGCAGAGGCCTTAGCCCCATCGGCACTTATTTTTCCCTCCGCGGTAAGCCCCATATCTCCACCTGCTTGTAGCGTGGTTTTATTCAGTGTTTGGGTGTCTGTTTGATTATTCCAGGTGATATCTTTGATGGTGTGCGCATAATCATGCCCTTTATCGCGAATTGAATTATTATCAATTACACTATCCAATTTTAAGTCTTTCTTGGCTTTGATAGAGAGATTATTACCTGCCTCGATAGAGGTTCCAGAGAGTTTTATATCTCCACTGGTTGATTGAAGAGAAAGGTTGTTCCCTGCAATGATGCTGGTACCAATGTTATTTTTCTGTTCTGCTTTCTTATTAGAAGAATAATTCCACTTACCAAGGCCTAAGAATCCATTAGCACCATCCTCTGAACTACTCGATTGAGCATTAGTGATCTCTTCTGTGCCAAATTTAATATCTGAACCTTGCAGAATAATATTTTTACCCTCAATAATAGCGGCATCAAGATGGTTTTTTTTCTTGGCAATAATCGAAATGTTCGAGCCTTTTATTTTGGTGCGTTTAAGTGTTTGTGTGGTAGAGCCGCCAGCGTAAGACTCAATAATATCGCCTGAGGTAAAAATATCACCGGCGGTGACTGTTATATCTTTACCGCTTAAGTTGGCGGGGGTCGGGTTATAATTCAAATTTGGATCGGAATCAACATCAAGATTCAATCTTCCCGGTGTTGAAATTTCTATCGAGTCACGGGCAGAATACACACTTGACATATTTACCCCATTACCTTCTGCGGTATTAACTATTCTGATTCTACCAGCCACCATACCGCCAAATATTTTACTGTCGTACGCTGAACCAACATATTTTTGTGATGCGAGTATTTCTCCCTCAGTACCCACTTTGTTTTGGCCGAGAATGATATTAATGCCTTCTCTGGAGTCTACAGCTCCCAGCATATTAATACGTGGCGCAATTAAGTCTATTGGCCCAAGTGCTGAAGTATAACCACCTGTTATGTCTAACAAGTTTGTATTGTTGCGGGTGTCAAAGCCTTGTAATTTACCTTGGTCTACTAGTGGGTTACCGACTACCAGTGAGTTTCGGGTAGTATTAATAAAACCGCAGCCATCACAGGTAATTCCATTAGGGTTAGCCAGAATATAGTCAGCAGCCATACCAAAGACTTCCTGCTTGCCTAATAATAATGAAGGATTACGGCTGATAACCTCATTCAGAATAATACTTGCCGCTTGACCATTTAAGTTCTGGTTAGCAGATAATTGTCCGGCAAGTTGTGACTGTCCGGCATTGAGGGAGTTATTAAATACAGCGCCTGCTTTGTTAACGTTAAATTCATTATATTGGTTATGGGACAAACCGGAGGCCGAAGGTTTTACAATATCGACCACCGTAGCGCCATTGACTGAATTAATAGCTGGATCGCCCGCGCCGACAATACCTGCGGCATAACAGGTAGCGACTGATACTGAAATAATCGCGACTGCCGCCGCCAGCTTTCCTGCCGGGGAGAGCTTGAACTTATTTTGTTTCATTTTTACTTCTCCATTTTTGTCATATTGCTTGGTGTTGATAAAAATTGGCTTGCGCTGGCAGCGGATTAATTAAAAGGAATAAGAGAAGCGCGCCAGAATCTGAGTAGGGTCTTTATTCTCTGTTTTACCGGACAATAAGTGTCCACGGCTGGCTTCAATATCCAGTTTGATATCGCGATAGCTGACGTTGATGCCGGCACTTAAACCCATAGCACTGCTCCAGCCCTGAGGGTTTTGCTGAATACGGCCTACATCTGCTCCTAGCCGCGGGGTTAGGGTGGTATTGCCGAGGGTAAAGTTGCGCGATAAGGTGTTCTGGAGATACCAACCTCTATCCGCCGATAAGGTATTGCGACTAAAGCCGCGAACAGCATTGCTGTCGGTGACGCTCAACCATTCAACGCCTGGCAGACGGTCACGGGTGTATTGGCCATAGAACTGATTGCTAAACAGGTAGAAATCATCAAACAGTTTGAAATATTGATTGGAAGTCACAGCGGCTTTAGCTTTGGTGAATTGGCTGTCCTGATAATTGGCGGTCAAATTCTGATCAGCACCTAACCATGATAATCCCTGCTCGAGGCTGACATTCACATTGAATATGCCAGTGGGCATAATGTGCAGATGATTAATACCTAATTCTAATACTGTCAGTGTTGGGCTGCTGACGGCGATTTTCTGTTCGTTAAAGTAGTTTTCTGCCTGTTTATAGGTTAGTTGTGCACTTAAGCCATTAATTTGGTCTTGGTCGCGATAGAAAACATAATCGGTACGCAAACCATGCTGCTGGGTTTTACCCTGTAGCTCGATGGTATTAAATTGTAATTGCACCGGATAAAGGTATTCGGAATAACTGCCAAAGCCACTGAAGGTTAATGCACCATAAGGCACGGAATAAAACAGTGAATAGGCGCGGCTATGGTTTTTCTGTGGGTTATCGGTGGTACTGCTGATATTTAAGCTGAGAGAATCTGATAACCCTAGGGGGTTATCGAAAGAAAATGCATTACGACTTAACCATTTACCGGTGCTTTTGTTGCCATAATTATCGAGTGATGTTGTCAGATGCCAGGGTTTTGACCGGATATTACTCAACCTGAGAATTGAACCGCCCGGCTCTGTTCCCGGTAAAATATCGACGGTTATTTTATTGGAGGGTAAACGGTTAGCTTGATCGAGTCCTTGGTCAAGTTGTTTAATATTTAATGGTTCCCCGACCATATTGGAGAAAACAGTTTCACCGTTTAATTCTGGGTCAACACTTTCAATGCTCTCAATAAAACCTTCGGTTACATCGAAACCCAATTCGCCCTCTTCATCGGTAGGAATAAACTGGACGCGGGCGGTAATATAACCTTTGTTAAGATAAAGCTGAGTGAGTTCACGAGCCAACAGATTGACATTTTCGCTACCAATACATTGTTCCGGTATTGGGCTTAAGGTCTCTAAATCCGCTTCAGTCAATAAGGTAATACCCTGGATATAGACGCCGCTAATGGGGAGGCATTGCGCACTATCATCTAATTCAGGTGCACTATTTTCGGGCGTTTCTATCTCTGCCTCAGGCTGTTTAGCATGAGGCTGACGACGCTCTTCTATTAAGTGATTAATTTCAGTACTGCTGTTCTGTAGGTTCTGGCGTGATTCATTGATCGGGGAGGGAATATCTATCCCCGGTGTCATGTTTGCGTGAGCGCCCGTGCTCAATAAAAAACATAATGCGGTACGTTTTTTTATCATGATATTTGTGGGGGAATTTTCTGGGTATAACGCGATGAGTGGACCCAGTCCTTTCCGTCCTTGAGTCAAATTTACGGGCAGCACTATTACCGTCCCTAAAGAGTAGAGACGGCGGGCTGAAGACAATAATTAAGGAATATTAAGGGAGAAGG
>NZ_JAZGQE010000106.1:0-16448 GCF_048593885.1 Yersinia sp. 1252 StPb PI
CACATGTGTGGTGGTAAATACTCTTTAGCTTTATGGCTAACGTCTCCTTTTGTATTTAATGAGCTATTAGATGAATCAATTTCACGATTTATTTTTTCCAATATATCATTAGTGATTGTTTTTATTGCATAATAACACAAATGTTCTTTCGCTTCATGCTCGTTTTTAAATTCAATTTTATACTGATTAAAACATGCCCGTTCAATAAGATGACCACATGATTTTTCATATTCTTGTGCTTTTAAAAGAAAATGACCAAGGTGTTTTTCGCTCTTATTTAACATTTTATCTATTTCACTTTGAGTGGAGCGTCGCTCGTTTATAGACGTATCGTTGAGCCTTATATTTAACCTTTCTATTAAAATATTAAACAGTATTTCTTCTTGTCGGCTGAATTCCTCCGGCTTAGCCTTTAAATAAGACTTATCGTTAGGATCATGATTAACTAATTCTTTGATAGTGCAAAAAGTTTGAGAAACAATACCCACTAAACCCATAAATACCACCTTAAAAAACATTTCCCATAATGAATACGTTCATTAATGGTGCTGCCTATAAAGTCTGTATTTTATGCTGGCTTAAATAGCGGCCATATCCACTATTTACCCCACCCCCACCTTAAATAACCTTAATTTCAGCACAGAGTAAAAAAACAAAACCCCCTGCAAGTTTCAGCTTACAGGGGGTTGGCATGACAGACTTAACGCAGTATTACATCAGTGGCTGAGCCATCTGAACCAGCGAAATCAGCGGTTGCGGGTAAATACCCAGGAACAGCACCAGAATCGCGGAAATCAGCACCACCACACCACCGGCAGTCAATGCCCAGTTGCTTGGTGTGTCACGCACCAGTGTTTCCGGCGCGCTGAGGAACAGGCTCACCGTCACACGCAGATAGTAGTACAGGCCGATGGCACTGCCTAAGACCACCGCACCGGTCAACCACCACAGGTTGGCACTCACACCCATTGCCACCACAAAGAACTTACCAATAAAGCCCAACGTCATTGGGATACCGGCCAGTGATAGCATCATTACGGTCATCACCGCCGACAGAATTGGCTTGTGCCAGAACAACCCGCGATAAGAGAACAGTGACTCTGCATCCGGGCCTTTGTACGGGCTGGACATCAAGCTAACCACACCGAACGCACCCAAGCTGCTGAACAGGTAACCGGCCAGATAAACACCGACGGTTTCCAGTGCCAACTGATGGGTCTGCACCGCCACCAGCGCAATCAGCAAGTAGCCAAGGTGCGCGATAGAAGAGTAACCCAGCAGACGCTTGATGTTGGTCTGGCTGATAGCCATTAAGTTACCGAACAGTATTGATGCCACCGCAATCAAGGAGAGCACCAAACGCACCGCTTCACTGTCGGCAGCCGGCGCGTACAGGAACAAGCGCATGACTACCGCAAAGATGGCAATCTTACTGGCAGTCGCCAGGAAGGTAGATACCGGAGCGGGAGCACCCTGATACACATCAGGCGTCCACAGTTGGAACGGCACCAGCGACAACTTAAAGCCAAGACCAACAATCATCATCCCGAGGCCCGCCAGAATCAGCGGCTGGTGGATAGCGGAGTCACTTAGGCTTTTACCCAGACCGGCGAAAGACAAACTGCCAGACTCCGCATACAGCAGCGCCATCCCGAACAGCAGGAATGACGATGCCGCCGCAGACAGCAGCATGTATTTGATACTGGCTTCCAATGAACGCTTCTGGCGATAGGCATAACCAATCAGGCCAAACAGCGGCAGGGAGATAAGCTCAATACCCAGGAACAGCGACGCCAGATGGTTGGCACTGGCTAACAGAATGCCGCCCATGGTGGCAATCAGCACCAACAGGTAGAACTCCTCGCGGTTATCTGGATAGCCATTTAGCCAAGGATAAGCAAAAGTGCTGGTTGCCAGACTGGCAACAATCACCAGCCCGGTATAGAACATCGCATAGCCGTCAACCCGCATCAGCGGCGTGACATCCATCGGCCCGACCTGGCCGACAAAATAGAGTGACAGCAGCGCCAGGTTAAGCCCGATGACCGTCAGGGTGGCGTTAATAAAGTGATCGCGTCGCCACGCAATGGAGAGCATCACAACCACCACCGTCAATCCGACGATCAACAGCGGTAGCATTGCGATCAGTTGTTGAGGAGTTATTGTCATGGCGAATTACGGCCTTGTAGTTGTAATAGATGAAGCATTGAACCACTGCTGTACATTACTCATCGCAGCATGGGAGGTGTCAAGAATCGGCTGCGGGTAAACCCCCAGCAACACTAATAACACCACTAACAGCAGGATGATGGACAGTTCCCTTGCGCTCATGCCCGGTAACGCTTCTTGTGATTTTGGCGCACCGTAATAAGCACGCTGCATCATGATAAGCGAATAAACCGAAGCAAAGACCAGACCAAAGGTAGAGATCACGGTAATCACCGGAACCACCTGGAAGCTGCCAAACAGGATCATAAACTCGCCGACGAAGTTACCGGTGCCCGGCATCCCCAGTGTAGCTACCGCGAAGAACAGCGATAGTGCAGGCAAGTATTTGATTCGGCCCCACAGGCCGCCCATCTGACGCATGTCACGGGTATGCAGGCGCTCATACAACTGGCCACAGATAATGAACATACCGGCGGCAGACAAGCCGTGGGCAATCATCTGGATAACCGCACCTTGATAAGCCAGTTGGCTGCCGGTATAGATGGCAATCAATACAAAGCCCATGTGCGACACGCTGGTATAAGCAATCAGGCGTTTGATATCAGTCTGACAGAAGGCCATCCACGCACCGTAGAAGATACCGATGACACCTAACCACATGGCGATAGGTGCAAACTCATGAGAGGCGTTCGGGAACAGCGGCAGACTAAAGCGCAGCAAACCATAAGCTGCGGTTTTCAGCAAAATCCCCGCCAGGTCAACAGAACCTGCGGTTGGTGCCTGACTGTGTGCATCTGGCAACCAACCGTGCAGTGGCACAACCGGCATTTTTACCGCAAAGGCGATAAAGAAGCCCAGCATCAGTAGATATTCCACATTGTGGGACATCGGCGTCTTCAACAGATCTTCGTAGTTGAAGGTCCAAATACCGGTGGCGTTGTAGTGCACAAACACCAACCCCAAAATGGCAATCAGCATGATAAGACCGCTGGCCTGGGTATAGATGAAGAACTTGGTTGCCGCCGCGATACGGGTTTTACCGTCTGATGCTTTGTGACCCCACAAGGCAATCAGGAAGTACATCGGCACCAACATCATTTCCCAGAAGAAGAAGAACAGGAACATGTCGATGGCGAGGAACACGCCGATAACCCCACCCAGAATCCACAATAGATTCAGGTAGAAGAAGCCCTGATTGCGCTGAATTTCACGCCACGAACAGAGGATAGCCAGCACACCTAGCAGGCCGGTTAGCACCACCATCAGCAGTGATAACCCATCCAGCGCCAGATGGAATTCAATACCAAACCGTGGGATCCACGGCAAGATAAACTCTGATTGCCACTGCGGGATACCCGCTGGGTTAACCAGTGAATAGTTGCCCTGCCCCCACAACAGCAAGGAGAGCACCAATGTCAGCCCCATCGCGAATAGCGCTATCCAACGCGGTACCTTAGTACCGAAGCGCTCACACTGCCAAGACAGCAGGCCGCCGATAAAGGGGAGAAGAATTAGCCAAGGTAATAGCATGGCGTTTTGTGTCCCTAATTAAACGAAAAGCAACAGAGCCAGTACGACGACTGCACCCAAACCCATAGACGCGACATACCAACGCACCTGTCCATTTTCACTGAGCGTCAAACCGCGATTACTCCAGCGCGAAAGTATCGCCGGGGTATTCATCAGTGAGTTCAGCGGATCACGCTGCAATAGCCTTGCAATCCACAAATACGGGCGGACAAACACATTGTGGTACAGCCAGTCGAAGCCCCACGCATGGAACCACCAGACCGTAAAGAAGCGGCCCGGCGCACTTTGCGCGATGCTGTTGACCAACTGACGCTTGCCCAGATAGAGTGCCGCAGCCAGTGCAATCCCGATAACCACTAACACGCCGGAGAAGATTTCCAGTGGCATTTTACCCTCTTCACCGAAGTGAAGCTCTGGCAACACACCCGCCAGCGGTGGTGTTATCAGCGCGCCGACGAAAGTCGACAGCACCAGCAGCACCATCAGCGGCAGGCTGTGAGTGATCCCTTTAACCGGATGCGCTTTGGTTTTTGGCTCGCCGTGGAACACAATGAAAATCATACGGAAGGTATACAGCGCGGTGAGGAATGCCCCAACCAGCCCGGCGACCATCAGATTGATATGACCACTGGCCAATGCGCCCCACAGAATTTCGTCTTTACTGTAGAAGCCTGCGGTAACCACTGGCAGTGCGGCCAATGCCGCGCCACCCACCAGGAAGCAGATATAAACCAATGGGATCGTCTTGCGCAGACCGCCCATTTTGAAAATATTCTGCTCGTGGTGACAGGCCAGAATCACTGAACCCGAAGAGAGGAACAGTAACGCTTTAAAGAAGGCATGGGTCATCAGGTGGAAAATGGCGGCATCCCACGCCTGAACGCCCAGCGCCAGGAACATGTAGCCAATCTGGCTCATGGTGGAATAAGCCAGCACCCGCTTGATGTCGGTTTGCACCAGCGCGGCAAAGCCTGCCAGCACCAGGGTTACCGCACCGATAATGCCCACTAAATGCAGCACTTCAGGCGCCATCAGGAACAAGCCGTGGGTACGCGCAATCAGGTAGACGCCCGCAGTCACCATGGTTGCCGCATGGATAAGCGCGGAGACCGGGGTTGGGCCTGCCATTGCATCGGCCAACCAGGTTTGTAACGGCAACTGTGCCGATTTACCCACCGCACCACCGAGCAACATCAGCGTCGCCCAGGTAATGGCGGTAGAGCCCATTTCCAGTTTCTGCGGTGCCAATACCATCAGCTCGCGAATATTCAGCGTACCCAGTTCTTGGTAAAGGATGAACAGGGCAATGGCGAGGAATACGTCACCAACGCGGGTCACGATAAAGGCTTTCATCGCCGCCGCGCCGTTGGCCGGATTGGTGTAGTAGAAACCGATCAGCAGGTAACTGCACAGACCCACCCCTTCCCAACCCAGATACATCAGCATCAGGTTATCTGCCAACACCAAAATCACCATGCTGGCGATAAACAGGTTGGTGTAGGCGAAGAAGCGAGAGTAACCCTCCTCCCCACGCATATACCAAGAGGCATACATGTGAATCAGGAAACCCACGCCGGTGACCACAGACAACATGGTCAGCGACAGGCCATCCAGTGTCAGGGTCAACGGAATGTTGAAGGTGCCAACCGACATCCAGTTCCACAACGTCTGGTTAAAGACTTGGACACCGGTGGCCTTTTGGCTGAGAAAATCCACAGCAACATACAATGTGACCAACGCCGTCAGGCCAATCGATCCCACCCCGACCGTGGCTGAGGTATTTTCAGACCAGCGCCCACGGGAGAATGCCAACAGCAAGAAGCCCAGCAGTGGCAGCAGAATTGTTAAATATAATAGGTTCATCCGCGCATCTCACTGACTGTATCGATATTCAGAGTATGACGGCGACGATATAGCTGTAACAGCAATGCCAAGCCAATACTGGCCTCCGCTGCTGCCAGCGTGATCGCCAGGATATACATCACCTGACCGTCAGCCTGACCCCAATAACTGCCCGCCACAACAAAGGCGAGCGCCGCTGCGTTGATCATCACTTCAAGGCTTATCAGCATAAACAACAGATTGCGACGAATCAGCAACCCCGTCAGCCCTAGCACAAACAGTATGGCCGCCAGAATCAGGCCATGTTGTAGAGGGATCATGCTTGTTCCTCCGTTTTTCTTTTCGCGCTGTCGCTCGCGCCCATCACGTCACCCGGCTTATGTTCGCGCCCGATATGGAAGGCAACCACCAGGCCGGCCAGCAACAACATTGACGCCAGTTCAACTGCCAGCACATAAGGACCAAACAGGCTGATACCCACAGCTTTGGCATCGACCATTTCACCGCTAATACCGGAATCAGTCACTGAACTGATGGCATAAATCAGTACCGACAGCAGCACCAGTGCTAGCAAACCAGGGCCAATCCACAGACTCGGTTTCAGCCAGTCGCGCTCTTGTTGTTCGACGTTACCCAAGTTCAGCATCATCACCACGAACACGAACAGCACCATAATGGCCCCGGCGTAGACGATGATTTCCAGCGCACCGGCGAAATAAGCACCCAGCGAGAAAAACACCGCCGAGATAGCCAGTAAAGAGATAATCAGGTACAGCAGCGCATGTACCGGGTTGGCGTGAGTGATGACGCGAATAGTCGCCACCACTGCCACCAATGCTGCAATATAAAATGCAAATTCCATGGAAAGCGGCTCCTAAGGCATCAGACCTTTAACGTCAATCGGTTTGGCTTCGTTTTCGGCTTCGCCTTTCTGCTTGCCGTCTACTGCCATACCGGACATCCGGTAGAAGTTATATTCAGGATATTTACCCGGGCCGGAGATCAACAAGTCTTCTTTCTCATACACCAGATCCTGACGCTTAAATTCACCCATTTCGAAATCCGGCGTTAGCTGGATAGCAGTTGTTGGGCAAGCCTCTTCACACAAACCACAGAAAATGCAGCGGGAGAAGTTGATACGGAAGAACTCAGGATACCAGCGGCCATCTTGGTGCTCAGCTTTCTGTAATGAGATACAGCCAACCGGACAAGCAACAGCGCACAGATTACAAGCAACGCAGCGCTCTTCACCGTCAGGGTCACGCGTTAACACGATACGACCACGGTAGCGCGGCGGCAGGTAAACCGGCTCTTCAGGATACATTTGGGTTTCACGCTTGTGGAAGGCATGAAGGCCAATCATCCACAGGCTGCGCACTTGGGTGCCGAAACCAACCACTAACTCTTTCAACGTCATGGTTCATTCACCCCTTATTGAGCGTTGTACAAAATGACCGCGGCAGTCGCCAGCAGATTCAGCAGGGTCAACGGCAGACAAACTTTCCAGCCGAATGACATCACTTGGTCATAACGTGGGCGCGGCAAGGATGCACGGATCAGAATGAACATCACCATGAAGAAAGCCGTTTTCAGCGCAAACCAGATAAATGGCGGCAGGAACGGACCTTGCCAACCACCGAAGAACAGAGTGACTATCAGAGCAGAGACGGTCACGATACCGATATATTCACCGACGAAGAACAGACCGAATTTCATACCGGAATATTCAATGTGGTAACCATCGGCCAGCTCTTGTTCAGCTTCTGGCTGGTCAAAGGGATGACGGTGACATACTGCAACACCCGCAATGGCAAAGGTCAGAAAACCAAAGAATTGCGGAATAACATTCCAGACGTGTTCCTGAGAGTTAACAATATCCTGCATATTGAACGAACCCGCCTGTGCGACTACGCCCATCAATGATAAGCCGAGGAACACTTCGTAGCTCAGGGTTTGCGCAGATGCACGCATCGCCCCTAACAGAGAATATTTGTTATTACTGGACCAACCAGCGAACAGCACGGCATATACCGTCAGCCCGGCCATCATCAGAAAGAACAGAATACCGATATTAAGGTCCGCAACCGCCCAGGTCGGGCTGACCGGGACGATGGCGAAAGAGAGCAGCAGTGAGGTAAAGGCAATCACCGGGGCCAGCGTAAAGATAGCCTTGTCGGAGAAGCGCGGAACCCAGTCCTCTTTGAAGAACATTTTGATCATGTCAGCAACCAACTGCAATGACCCGCCCCAACCGACACGGTTTGGCCCGTAACGGTTCTGGAACAAGCCCAGCAGGCGACGCTCGCCGAAGCTCATAAATGCGCCGCAGGTCACCACCACCAACAAAATCACTACCGCTTTCAGGACAGAGATTAAAATCTCAATCAATTCAGGGGTAAACCAGCTCATAATACTGCCTCCCGCAGATTCTCAACCAGCGCGCCCACCATAATCGGCGGAATGCCCGGTAAGCCAAGCGGCAAGCCGACCTGACCCCGAGCCAAGGTTTCACTCAGACGCACTGGCAGACGCAATGTCTGACCGGCACAGTTGAACTCCACCAGCGTACCGAGGTTAACCCCGAGCGTTGCAGCATCGGCTGGATTGACCATCACATAAGGTGCTGGCATGCGCTGCTGGATGACATCTGAGCGCTGCGACATCTCTTCACTACCAAATAAATGGTAGTAAGGGGCAATCTGCCAGCCATCAGCCTGCGCGGTAAAGGCTGCCGGTACTGAATCAAAGTAACCGAGCGTCCCCTCACCTGCTTCAATCAGGCGCACACCCGGATCACCAAAGCGCAAGCTCCCCCCCACTTCAGCCTGGAATTTGTTCCATGCCTGCGGTGAGTTCCAGCCCGGTGCCCAGGCAAATGGGATCTGCTGACGATCGGCCAATGGGCTGTTGTTCCCTTCCATTGAGAAAGCGAACGGCGTGTCGATATCCTGTGGCTGACGCGGTTCATGCACACTGATATCCGCGCGCATAGCCGTGCGGCCGCTGTAACGGATAGGTGAACGCGCCAGTTTCTGACCACGAATACGGAAGGTCGCATCCGGTGCCGCTTCAACAATACCTTCCAACTGTGGTAATGCGCGAACACAAGCCGCAATCACGTGATCCAGTTGCGTCCAGTCCACATGGCGATTGGTATAGGTTGAATGCAGCGAGTGCAGCCAGCGCCAGCTTTCCAGCATGATGCTGTTGTTTTCCGGTTTTTTCGGGTCGTCGTAATAGGTTGGATCGTAAACCTGGAAGAAACGCTGAGCGCGGCCTTCCTGATTGACCAGCGTACCGTCGCTTTCAGCAAAGCTGGCGGCAGACAGAATCAAATCTGCTTTTGCCATGATCGCGGTGCGTTGATGATCAACCACGATCACGTTGGCTGCTTGCTCCAGCGCGGCGTCAACTTTGTCTTGCGCCGCATGGCGATAGAGGTCGTTCTCCATCACGATAACGCTGTCAGCATCACCACGGGTCAACAATTCCAGCGCACTCTCCAGTGAACCACCGCCAATCATGGTCAAGCCGATGCTGTTCGCTGCACTGGCAACAAAGGTGATACCCACATCAGAGCCACGGCCTTTCAGCGCGGTTGCCACGTTAGCTGCCGCAGCAATGATGGCTTCGCTGCCTGCATTGCTGCCGGTCACGATCAGTGGTTTCTTCGCGCCCGCCAGGGCCTGCACGATGATATCCACTTTGCCTTTCAGCGCAGGGTCCAAATCCGTGACAGCCGGTGACGATGCATCCAGCGCGTTAGCGATAGCAAAGCCTAAACGTGCCTGATCATCCACCGGTGCGCGGTAGTTCCACGCCGCGATATCATCCATACGGGTGTTATCAACGTTAGTGATAAACAGCGGATGTTTAGCGTGCTGACCGATATTCATAATCGCCGCGATTTGCCAGTCAGCCACTTTCTGTGCTGCGGCCATTTCACGGGCTTTGCCTTTCACCGCCTGACGGACAGACAGTGCGATACGTGCGCCAGTCTGGGTCAAATCCTCACCCAGAATCAGCACCGCATCGTAGCTTTCAATCTCGCGCAGCGATGGTGTGTAAACCCCACCTTCTTGCAGCACTTTCAGCATCAGTTGCAGGCGTTGTTGTTCACTCGCGGCAATACCGGTATAGAAGTTTTCCGCACCGACCAGCTCGCGTAACGCGAAGTTACTTTCCAGGCTGGCACGCGGTGAACCGATACCGATGGTTTTCTTCGCCTGACGTAGAATATCCGCCGCCCCCTGCATTGCCTGTTCGGCATTCAGGTGGATCCAGTCATTACCACGCAATTGTTGTGGCTGACGTGGGCGGTCTTTCAGGTTGACATAGCCATAGCCAAAGCGGCCACGGTCACACAAAAAGTAGTGGTTGACGCTGCCGTTATAGCGGTTCTCGATGCGGCGCAATTCACCGTAGCGTTCGCCAGGGCTGGTGTTACAACCCACGCTGCACTGCTGGCAGATACTTGGCGCAAACTGCATATCCCATTTACGGTTATAACGTTCGGAATGGGTTTTATCGGTGAATACTCCGGTCGGGCACACTTCTACCAGGTTGCCAGAGAACTCGCTTTCCAGCGTGCCACTCTCAGTACGACCAAAGTAGACGTTGTCGTGCGCGCCATAAACACCCAGATCGGTGCCATCAGCGTAATCTTTGTAGTAACGCACACAACGATAACAGGCGATACAGCGGTTCATTTCGTGTGAGATGAACGGACCGAGATCCTGATTCTGATGAGTACGTTTACTGAAGCGATAGCGGCGGAAACTGTGTCCGGTCATCACTGTCATATCTTGCAGATGACAGTTACCCCCTTCTTCACAGACCGGGCAATCGTGTGGGTGGTTAGTCATCAACCATTCAACCACACTCTCACGGAACGCTTTGGCTTCGCCGTCATCAATGGAAATAAAGGTTCCATCGGTGGCCGGGGTCATACAGGACATCACCAAACGCCCACGGGTATCATCGGCGTTTTGGTATTGCTTTACCGCACATTGGCGGCAAGCGCCGACGCTTCCCAGCGCCGGATGCCAGCAAAAGTAAGGAATATCGAGTCCCAGGGAGAGACAAGCTTGTAACAGGTTGTCGGCCCCGTTTACGTCGTATTCTTTGCCGTCTACATGAATCGTAGCCATATGCATGCTTCCAAATGACCTACCTTACGGCAGGCGTTAATCCAAAATTCTGACCCCACGGCAAAACCGTAAGGGTATCTATGCTACCAGCGCGCTTTTAACAGGTTTGGTTGAATACCGGCTATGGCTCGGGTGTTGCCATAGTCCTTGTTCGCGATCCCGGCTTCGAATTCTTCGCGGAAATATTTGATAGCACTTTGTAGTGGTTCAACCGCGCCCGGCGCGTGAGCACAGAAGGTTTTGCCCGGCCCCAAGAAGCGGCAAAGTTGTTCCAGTGTCTCAATGTCGCCCGGCTGACCTTCGCCGCGCTCCAGTGCGCGCAGGATCTTCACGCTCCACGGCAACCCATCGCGGCAAGGAGTACACCAGCCACAGGATTCACGGGAAAAGAACTCTTCCAGATTGCGCACCAGCGGTACCATACCGATCTCATGGTCTACCGCCATCGCCAGTGCAGTGCCTAACCGGCTACCTGCTTTGGCAATATTCTCGAAGTCCATCGGTAAATCCAGATGATCAGCAGTCAGGAAGTCGGTCCCTGCCCCACCCGGCTGCCAGGCTTTGAACTTCAAGCCATCGCGCATGCCACCGGCGTAATCTTCCAGAATTTCACGCGCCGAAATACCAAAGGGCAGTTCCCACAGACCTGGGTTTTTTACCCGGCCAGAGAAGCCCATCAGTTTGGTACCGGCATCGTTACTCTTACCCGCCGTGATCCCCTGATACCAGTCAACGCCGTGCTCAAGAATGGCCGGAACGTTACACAGGGTTTCAACGTTATTGACGCAAGTCGGTTTGCCCCATACCCCGGACGATGCCGGGAAAGGCGGCTTGGAACGTGGATTGGCGCGGCGGCCTTCCAGCGAGTTAATCAGGGCGGTTTCTTCACCACAGATATAACGGCCAGCACCGGTATGAACAATCAGTTCAAAATCAAAACCGCTGCCCATGATGTTTTTGCCCAGCAAGCCGGCTTCGGTTGCTTCGCTTATCGCACGGCGCAAATGCACGGCAGCTTCGATATATTCGCCACGCAGGAAGATGTAGCCGCGGTAAGCTTTCAGCGCAAACGCACTGATCAGCATCCCTTCCACCAGCAGATGAGGCAATTGCTCCATTAGCAGACGGTCTTTATAGGTACCCGGCTCCATTTCATCGGCGTTACACAGCAGATAGCGGATGTTCATGCTTTCGTCTTTTGGCATCAGGCTCCACTTTAAACCGGTGGAAAAGCCTGCGCCGCCGCGCCCTTTCAGGCCAGCGTCTTTTACCAAATTGACAACATCAGGAGCTGCCATGCCTTTTAACGCTTTTTCAGCACCCAAGTAGCCGTTTTTGCTGCGATATTCATCCAGCCATACCGGTTGTTTGTCATCGCGCAAACGCCAGGTCAGCGGATGCATTTCTGGCGTGCGAATAACCTCTTTGGTAAAACCCGAATTAGTTGTCATGGATATTGCTCCAGTAACTTCTCAATATCTTCAGGTTTCAGATAGCTGTGGGTATCGTCGTCGATCATCATGGTCGGACCGCGATCACAGTTGCCCAAGCAGCAGGTTGGCAGCAACGTAAAGCGGCCATCAAACGTGGTCTGGCCAGGCTCAATACTGAGTTTCTTCGAAATCGCGGCCTGAATCCCTTGATAACCGGTGATGTGACACACCACGCTGTCACAATAACGGATCACATGACGCCCAACCGGTTGACGGAAGATCTGACTGTAGAATGTGGCCACACCTTCGACATCGCTGGCCGGGATACCCAGCACTTCAGCAATGGCGTGAATCGCCCCATCCGGCACCCAACCACGTTGTTTCTGCACAATTTTCAGTGCTTCGATCGACGCGGCGCGGGCATCTTCGTAATGGTGTTTTTCATGCTCGATAGCATCACGTTCTTCAGCACTCAACTCAAAAACTTCAGTTGTGGTCGCCGGTTCAGCCGCATTGACTGCCAGATCCACCACATTTTGGCTTTCGTTATGATTCTGAGTCTCTTTTTGGTAGCTCATAATTAGCGGTCCACATCAGACATTACAAAATCGATACTGCCCAGATAGACGATCAGGTCAGATACCAGGCTGCCACGGATAACCGAGGGGATCTGCTGCAAATGGGCATAGCTTGGCGTACGTATCCGGGTGCGATAGCTCATAGTGCTGCCGTCACTGGTCAGATAGTAGCTGTTGATCCCTTTGGTCGCTTCAACCATTTGGAATGATTCGTTGGCTGGCATTACCGGACCCCATGAAACTTGCAGGAAGTGGGTAATCAGCGTTTCGATATGTTGCAGCGTACGTTCTTTCGGCGGCGGCGTCGTCAGTGGATGGTCAGCCTTAAATGGCCCTTCTGGCATGTTTTTATAACATTGCTCCAGAATGCGCAGGCTTTGACGTAACTCTTCCACTTTCAGCATCACGCGGTCATAACAGTCGCCGTTATTACCGACCGGAACTTCAAAATCAAAGTTTTCATAGCCGGAATACGGACGCCATTTACGCACGTCAAACTCAACCCCGGTGGCACGCAGGCCAGCCCCGGTCACACCCCATTCCAGTGCTTCTTTGGAATTGTAAGCAGCAACGCCGATAGAACGCCCTTTCAGGATACTGTTCTGCAACGCCGCTTTGACGTAGGAATCGAGCCGTTTTGGCATCCAGTCAAGGAAGTCACGCAGCAAACGTTCCCAGCCGCGTGGTAAATCATGCGCCACACCACCAATACGGAACCAGGCCGGATGCATACGGAAACCGGTAATCGCTTCAACCAAGTCATACACTTTCTGACGATCGGTAAAGGCGAAGAACACTGGCGTCATTGCACCTACGTCCTGAATAAAGGTACTGATATACAGTAAGTGACTGTTGATACGGAATAATTCAGACAACATTACCCGGATGGTTTTAACGCGATCAGGAACCTCAATACCCGCCAGCTTTTCAACTGCCAGTACATAAGGCATTTCGTTAACACAACCACCCAGATATTCGATACGGTCGGTGTAGGGGATGTAGCTGTGCCAGGACTGGCGCTCGCCCATCTTCTCCGCACCACGGTGGTGGTAACCCACATCCGGTACGCAGTCGACAATCTCTTCACCATCAAGCTGTAACACGATACGGAACGCACCATGTGAAGAAGGATGGTTCGGACCGAGGTTAAGGAACATAAAGTCCTCGTTTTCGGTGCCGCGCTTCATCCCCCAATCTTCGGGTTTGAAGGTCAGAGATTCCATCTCCAGATCCTCTTTCTGCTTGGTCAGCACAAAGGGATCGAATTCGGTAGCACGCGCCGGGTAATCTTTACGTAGCGGGTGCCCTTCCCAAGTCTGCGGCATCATGATGCGCGTCAGATGTGGGTGACCATCGAAGGTAATACCGAACATTTCCCAAGTTTCCCGCTCATACCAATTAGCATTGGGGAAAATCTTAGTCGCTGTGGACACGTGCAAGTCTTTTTCAGACAGTGCCACTTTCAGCATAATGTCGCGGTTACGCTCGATGGAAAGCAGATGATAGAAAACAGAAAAATCCGCTTCAGGGAGGCCCTGGCGGTGAGTACGAAGACGCTCATCGACACCATGCAAGTCGAACAGCATGACATACGGCTTCGGTTGTTTTCTCAGGAACGTCATTACTTCCAGCAATTGCTCACGCTTTACCCATACCACGGGCATACCGGTACGGGTCGCTTGAACAACAAAGGCCTCAGGCCCAAAACGGTTCGACAGCTCGCTAATCACCGGATCATCGAGATGGTCACGGGTCTGCCATGCAGGCTGAGTGCTATCGGACGTCGTTAAATCGGTCATTATTTATTCACCACACTGTTTTTTCACCACACTGAATGTGTCATTTTGTGGTCATTTGCCGCACACATGTTCTGGAAGAAAATCATTCATTCCCAAAACAAATCACTTACGCACCGCGATCCTGAGCCGTTATTTTTTCCAAAATAACAAGCTTAGATCTCGTCAGGTGTACGCAGGTTAGTTACTGCAATTCGTTCAGCATGCTTACGTTCTCTTTCCGGTTGCATATTGGCGCGGTAAACGCCTTGGTCACCTACAACCCAAGAGAGAGGACGGCGCTCTTTACCGATAGATTCCTGTAGCAGTAACAGTGCTTGCATATAAGCTTCAGGGCGCGGTGGGCAGCCAGGAATATACACATCGACCGGTAGGAATTTATCCACGCCTTGTACTACGGAATAGATATCGTACATGCCGCCGGAGTTGGCACAGGCACCCATGGAGATAACCCACTTGGGTTCCAGCATTTGTTCATACAAGCGCTGAATAACCGGGGCCATTTTGGTAAAACAAGTGCCCGCCACGACCATGAAGTCAGCCTGACGCGGAGAAGCACGCAGCACTTCCGCACCGAAACGTGCCACATCATGTACGGCAGTGAACGAGGTCACCATCTCCACATAACAGCAGGAAAGACCGAAGTTATACGGCCAAAGAGAGTTCTTACGCCCCCAGTTCACCATGTCGTGCATGGCGTTCTCAAGTTTACCCATGTAAACACTACGGTGGACATGTTGCTCGAGAGGATCGCCGCTGACGGTTTCCTGAGTTTGCAGGGGGTAACGGTCATTCTCACCGTTAGGGTCTATGCGGGTGAGCGTATAGTCCATGTTAATGCCTCGCTGTATTTATTGACCACTATACCCTTTGTACTTAGAGCTGCAGGGTTGTTAGCTACTTTCACTCACCCGAATCACTGACTTGAGTCAGTTCATCGGGATTAATGAGCCTCATGGTTGAGACTCACCCTACGGGCTAGCATACATGCGGTTCAAATCGTGACTGATTTATCGCCCGCTTGCTGCCGACCTGCAACGCCAAGATCGTTAGGTATATCTTGTGGAGGACTGCTGGCGTATTTGACTATGCTCGGTTTGCTCACTCGGCGATTAGAACGCGTAGGAGTCCAATCCAGCGCGCCGATACGCACCAGATAAACCAAACCAGCCAAGAGCACCAAAATGAAAATGGTTGCTTCGATAAAGCCTACCCAGCCACTCTCACGAATAGAGATTGACCACGCATACAAGTACAGGGCTTCAACATCGAAAATAACGAAGAACATGGCGACCAGATAAAACTTGGCGGACAAACGCATACGCGCCGAGCCGACCGAGTCAATACCGGACTCATAGGGGACATTTTTGGCGCGGGCCCGAGCTCTCCCACCCAGAAAGAACGCACCCAATAGCATCAAGCCGCATAACCCGATAGCGCCGATCAGAAATACAGCGAACGCCCAATGATGAGCGATAACTTCAGTGGTTGTTGACATACTCATTGCTTACTCATCAAAAGTGGCGTCGGACATCCTGCTCTTATGTTGGCAGTTAGTGCACCACATCGATTCAAAGGGAAGGATAAAAACCACACGAAACACACTGTCTTTACAACTGTTTAGCCAGTGTTTTACTGTGGGCTTTTTACTCCTTTCAGTAACCTTTTGTCAACTTTGACAAAAGTAACTACAGATTAATTTACAAACGCACGATCTTACTTAACATTTGGTGCGAAGTATAAAGCTAAATCGAGTCAGTAATTTGTTAAGTCAGAACATACACATATAACCCAACGTGGAAAGTTCGCTTTAACTATACCATTGTCTCAGGAATAACCGGTTCTTCCACTCACTAGCTAGGGGTATTTTTTTGATCCAGAACACGTTTTGAGTGTTATTTCATAAATATTCGGCATGAAAAGTTGTTTTTTTAAAAAAATAAATAATGG
>NZ_JAZGQE010000107.1:0-16413 GCF_048593885.1 Yersinia sp. 1252 StPb PI
ATGAAAAACACATAACAGCAAACTTGTTTCAGACTGTTGACAAACCTCAACGACTCGATGTTGCAAGGTAAATAGAGGTAGAAGAGTAAAGCGTCCGCGCCATCAGGGATGCTTGTTTTAACAAAGAAAGTACGGCGTCTTGACGATCTGCCCGCTTTCACCGCTACGGGCACTTTGTCATTAACCTCTAACAGCAAAGCTGCTTTTAATTATCGTGGCTTAGCCTGTTTTTACAGGCTAAAAGGTCAGTGTATTAAAACTAATCTTTCAACCAATTAGTATTGCCAATCATATGTATATACAGCGCCTCCACTTTAGTTCTAGCCCATGGTGTACGGCGTAAGAACTTCAGGCTGGATTTAATACTGGGATCGCTGATGAAACAGTTGATATTGATACGGTATGCCAACTCCTCCCAACCATAATGCTCAACCAGTTTAGTCAACAGTTGTTCAAGGGTAATACCGTGTAATGGATCTTTCGACAAGTGATCACTCATTATTTATCTCGCACTTTTACTCTTCGACTTGGGGTTGCTGAATTGTGGGTTTGCCACCAACCTGCAACGCCAGGTTATTTGAGTATATCTAGGTGATGATTTTATTAGTCGCACACCTTAATCAGGATAGGTTGATGCGACAAGCATAAATTCCCGATTTGTCGCACCATTGCTTACCGGCCACATAATGCAGGGCTGATGAGCATCAAGATATCGCGATAAATTGCTGGCGCAACTGATGGACTTGATCGCGCAGTTCTGCTGCCTGCTCAAACTCCAGATTTTGCGCGTGGGTGTACATTTTAGACTCCAACTCACGGATTTTCTGATCAAGCGCTTTCGGTGGCAAGGCGTGATAATTATTGGGATCGGCCACTTTGCCGCCCCGCCCTTTCCCTTTACCACGGGAAGAGGCTTGGCCCAGTTGCAAAATATCGCCAATCTTCTTGTTCAACCCTTGCGGAATGATGCCACGTTCTTCGTTGTAAGCTTGCTGTTTGACACGGCGCCGTTCCGTTTCACCAATAGCCTTTTCCATTGAGGCGGTAATTCTGTCGCCATACAGTATTGCTTTACCATTAAGGTTACGCGCCGCACGGCCAATGGTCTGGATTAAAGAGCGTTCAGAACGCAGGAAACCTTCTTTATCAGCATCAAGAATTGCGACCAGAGAAACCTCCGGCATATCCAAACCTTCGCGCAGTAAGTTGATTCCCACCAATACATCAAACTCACCCAAACGCAGATCACGAATGATCTCTACCCGTTCAACGGTATCAATATCCGAATGCAGGTAACGAACACGGGCACCATGCTCTCCCAGATACTCGGTCAGGTCTTCAGCCATACGTTTGGTCAGCGTGGTCACCAGCACCCGCTCGTTAATCGCTGCGCGAATACGGATCTCTGACAGTAAGTCATCAACCTGTGTGGCTACCGGCCGGACTTCAATTAACGGATCGAGCAGGCCCGTCGGCCGCACGACCTGATCGATGATATCGCCACCGGATTTCTCCAGTTCATATTTACCCGGAGTTGCTGAAACATAAATAGTTTGTGGTGCCAGTGCTTCAAACTCTTCAAACCGCATTGGCCGGTTATCCAGTGCCGATGGCAGCCGGAAACCATATTCCACCAGTGTTTCTTTGCGTGAGCGGTCACCTTTGTACATCCCGCCAATTTGCGGAATAGTGACGTGGGATTCATCAACCACCAACAGACCGTCTGCCGGTAGATAGTCAAATAGCGTCGGTGGCGCTTCACCTGGACCACGGCCCGAAAGGTAGCGGGAATAGTTTTCAATACCGGAGCAATAGCCCAGCTCATTCATCATTTCAAGGTCAAACTGGGTCCGCTGGCTAATACGTTGCTCTTCCAACAACTTGTTATTGGCTAATAGCACCTGACGGCGGTCGGCCAGTTCGACTTTGATCTCTTCCATGGCCTGCAAAATACGCTCGCGCGGGGTAACGTAGTGCGTTTTAGGATAGACCGTAAAGCGCGGTACTTCATGCTGTAACTGGCCTGTCAATGGATCAAAGATGGACAACCGTTCGACCTCTTCATCGAACAACTCTACCCGTAGCGCCCATTCATCAGATTCTGCGGGGAAGATGTCGATAACTTCACCACGCACCCGGAAGGTACCGCGCTGGAATACCTGATCATTACGGCTGTACTGCAATTCGGATAAGCGACGCAAAATAGAGCGCTGATCAATGATCATACCCTTAGTCAGATGCAGCATCATTTTCAGGTATAAATCAGGATCACCCAGACCATAAATCGCAGAAACCGACGCCACCACGATAACATCACGTCTTTCCAGCAGTGCTTTGGTCGCAGATAGCCGCATTTGCTCGATATGCTCATTTACCGAGGCATCTTTTTCAATAAACGTATCAGAACTTGGGACATAGGCTTCAGGCTGGTAGTAGTCATAGTAGGAGACGAAATACTCTACCGCGTTATCGGGAAAGAACTCTTTCATCTCACCATAAAGCTGTGCTGCCAATGTTTTATTGGGTGCCAGCACCATGGTTGGGCGATTCAAATCAGCAATAACATTGGCTATCGTAAAGGTTTTACCCGATCCCGTTACTCCCAACAGTGTCTGATGAGCCAGACCATTCTCTAGCCCTTCTTCCAGTTTACGGATAGCCTCAGGCTGGTCGCCTGCTGGCTTAAACTCAGAATGTAGTTTGAATAATTTACTCATGAATTTGCTACCCACTGGAGAAACACACACTATCAGGAGGCTAATTATGAAAGCCCCATAGAATTTTGCCACCTCTATGATACTGGATATAAAACCAGCTTCAAGCACCAAAATGTAGGAATTTCTTTCACCAAGAGATTGTTTGCCTCGTTACAGTGACATCTAAACGACAGCTGCACTGTAAAAGCGTTTTTATCCCCAACTGTTAACATAAACACATTAGTGATAACTAATCGATTAAAGATCACTCATCAGCACCAGTTATGATTTTTCAGCGCTTGATTTTAAATAACCCATTGAAAGTAAAATAAATTATTAAAAAGTAGAGAATGCGGACAACAGGAGCGCAAGCCGCGCCCGCTCTCGCTTGCCATCAGTTTTCTATGGCTAATGCACAAGGTTATCCACAGGAATGGTGGATAACTCATTCAACCCCACAGCGGCTGGGAGTTGGCGAAAAGCAAAGCTTGGGAGATAAATGGGGACTAACTGGCTTTTTTAGTGTTTTTTTTACATTTTTATTTCACCGCATATTTCAATTAGTGCTAACTATGTAGCTTGCTAATTCTATAATTTTCACTAGTTAACACCTGCATCTAATGACCTCTGACCTCTCTCTTTTTCTACTGCACCATTTTCTCCACCAAAGCACCGCTTAAGTGCAAGCTCGCCATCACTCTACGCTCGCACCCCGCCAGGCTGAGCTATTTTTACCCCACGCTGCGCGTTAAAACCATTTACAGCCTGTTAACAAACAGATTTTACTCTCTGTATAGCAACTTGGCCCAAGAGTTGCTTTATATCTCTGTGAAACGGAGAGATTAAAGGGGAAATGGTCTAAAGTGGTGCAACGCATTAATAGACTAAAAATCATCCTATCGCAGGGTGATTAAGGATAAAAATAGCCTGTTGATGCCATTTAATGCCGCAATTCGCCCATTTCACCTCAATTTACACCGACAACCACCCGTTAGAAGTGTGGTGTTTTATGCTGTACTGCCGCTACCAAGTATGCAGATTTGCTGGTTAATCCTTCACTAGCCGTTACAGAACACCGGGCCACCTGTGAACTACTGAGATCGACTGAGGAGAAGCACTGATGCTGAGTTTAACCGCTGTGAATCAATACTATGGACAGAATCATATCCTTTGGGATATTAATCTCGAGATCCCCCGTGGGCAGTGTACCTGCCTGATTGGCCGTAATGGCGTAGGAAAAACGACGTTAATTAATTGCATCATGGGGCATCTGCCAATTAAGAGTGGCACCATGACCTGGCAACCGAATCATGAACCGCCGCAGAATTTGCTACAGCAGCCGGTTGAGGGGCGCACTGCTCTGGGTATTGGCTATGTACCACAAGGGCAGCAGATCTTCTCTCAACTGAGTGTGGAGGAGAATATGCTGATAGCCGTGCTGGCGGGCCGCCATAAGTCGCGCCAAATTCCGGGCTGGATTTTTGATATATTCCCCCAACTGTATGACAAACGCACCCAACGTGGTGGGGAGCTAACCCGTAATCAACAACAGCAGTTGGCCATTGCCAGAGCACTGGTGACAGAGCCAGAACTGTTGATTCTTGATGAACCGGGGAGTGGTATTTTACCGCCGTTGACTGAGGATATTGGCAATATCCTACATCAGCTCAGTCGTAGCCTGGGTTTGACGGTACTTTTGGTTGAACACCGTTTACCCTTTATTCAGCATGTGGCGGATCGATTCTGTTTGATGGCCGATGGCCGAAATGTGGCACAAGGAACATTGGCTCAATTGGATGAAGAGATGATTATTACGCATTTGGCCAGTTAATATGGCGCAGAGTGGTTTCTCCCTCATGCAAACTAAAGCCGATGATAGCGGCCATACTCCGCAAAAAACTCAGGGCTAATAATATCTATTAGCCCTTTAGGGTCATATCGCCGTCAAAAATTCAGCTCAGTGGCACCTCAGCCAAAAGTCCTAAATCCAAATAGCCACCAAGATCACGCCGCTGGGTGATGGGATACACGTCAAGGTCCGTCAGATAGGGAACGACACCTAATCGCGGGGCACTGATCATCTGTGTCAATGTTGCCATATACTCAACTTGTCGCCCCCCCGCAGGTATCACCTCATTAGCTATCCACCCCACCAGTTTCAGCCCAGCTTGTCGGATAGCCAAAGCGGTCAACAAAGCATGATTGATACATCCCAACTTGATGCCAACAACCATAATTACTGGCAATTGCTCTCGTAAAACCCAATCGGCAAAAGTTGCCTGTGGCGACAGTGGGGTAAACCAGCCGCCAGCCCCTTCGACCAATATCCATTCGGCTGAGTGCTCAAGCTGCTGTAGTCCTTGCGATAAAATTGACAAATCAATCTCAAGCCCTTCGCTGGCAATATGGGGCGAGGTGGCCTCCAGAAACGTGAGCGGATTCACCTGTGAATAACTAAGTGCCGCACTGCTGTTTGCTTGTAGCGCCAAAGCATCACTGTTGCGCAATCCGTCAGGCGTCATCTGGCTGCCGGATGCCACCGGTTTATAACCGGCGGTGCGATAGCCCTGCTGGGCTGCGGCTTGCAGTAAGGCACAACTGGCAACTGTCTTACCGACATCGGTATCCGTGCCAGTGATAAACCAACGTTTAGTCACGATAGATAACCCCATAAACTAAGTGGTAACTCAGCGGGTAGGTGCCAGATTGGGTGCTATAAGCGCGTTGCAGGGCCACCAGCCGTTGGCGACCACTTAACCCGGAATGACGCCCCTGATGTAAATGCGTAGCACCAATGCCTTGCAGAGAGCGCATAAGCGCAATTACATCAGGAAACTGTTGCTGATATAACTCGGTTGTCAGGTGATGGCGATACCCCTGACAAGCGTCACTGATATGCTGAAAGGGGAGAAAATCATTCACATGGCGCTTGCCATCTACCTGTTGCCACGCCTGCCCCAGCTCGTCAAGAGACCCCTTTGCCAGGGTAGAAAACAGGATGATGCCGCCAACTCGCGTGACACGATATAACTCAGCTAGCGCCTGCGCTAAATCAGCACACCACTGTAGCGCCAGATTACTAAAACAAATATCAACGCTTTGATCTGGCAGCGGTATATTCTCAATATCAGCCAATAAATAGCTGTCCGCAGCCTGCTGTCGCCGGGCGTGATCCAACATTCCGGCGGCCAAATCTAGCGCAGTTACATATCTGTCTCGTTCACGCCAACAGCGGCTAAAATAGCCAGTACCGCACCCGGCATCCAGCACCGACGCACCAGGATGCTGATAACCCAGCGCTAATAAGGTATTCCCCGTTTCTCGTTGCAAACTTGCCGCTGAGTCGTAGCTGCCAGCAGCCCGGCTAAATGCAGCCGCAATCGCCGGTTTATCAACCAAGGGTAATCGTGGATTATCAGCGACAAACGCCATACAGCACCTCCAGCAATCTGTCGATATCATCACATTGATGCGCAGCACTCAGGGTAATACGCAATCTGGCCCCCCCCGGCGGGACTGTTGGAGGGCGAATCGCCGTTACCCATAACCCCTCGGCGCGTAGTTGCTCCGCCAGTGTCAGTGTTTGCTGATTGTCACCCACCAGCAGTGGCTGGATAGCGGTTTTAGATGCCCCTAATTGCAACGGTAAGTCTGCCGCTCCACGCCGAAATTGCGCAATACGTTGCTGAAGCTGCTGTCGCAAGTCATCACCTTGCTGAATACGTAATAGTGCCGCTTGCAGCGCACAAGCCTGTGCTGGCGGCATCGCGGTGCTGTAAATCAGGTGACGGGCATATTGCAGCAGATACTCGGCAACCGGCTCCTGACACAACACTGCCGCCCCACTCAGGCCGAATGCCTTGCCAAAAGTGACCACTAACAGTTCAGGTTTTACCCCTTGCTGCCAGCAACTACCACGGCCACCTTCGCCACACACCCCAATTCCGTGCGCATCATCCACCAGTAACCAGCCACCCGCCGCCACTGTTTTTTGCTGCAAAGCAGCCAGTGGAGCGCTATCACCGTCCATACTAAACACGCCTTCGGTGACTACCAATGTTTGGCCCGCACAGGGTTTATCGAGTAGGTTTTGTAGCGCATCGGGCTGATTATGCACAAAGCGCCGCAATTGAGCCGGAGAGTGTGCAGCCGCCTCCAGCAAAGAGGCGTGGCTGAGTTTATCGGCCAGTATCCTGTCGTCGGCGGTAGTTAACGCCGCCAATACTGCCTGATTTGCCGCGTAGCCTGAGATAAACAACAATGCACGCGGATAACCCAGCCAGTCCGCCAATTGGTGTTCCAGTTGGGCATGAGGCCGGCTATAGCCGGTAACATGGCCAGAGCCACCACTGCCAACACCATAGCGTTGCGCCCCCTGCTGCCACGCCGCAATCACGTCAGGATCCTGACTTAACCCCAGATAATCATTGCTGGAGAAGTTGAGATAACGCCGTTCTGCTGATTGCAACCAGCGCCCACTCGCCCCCTCATTAACCTGACGGCTACGGTAGGCCGCGGCGTCGCGTCGCTGTTGCAGCCCCTGCTCTATCTTGCTTTGCCAGTTCATCAGATTGCCGCGTTATAAAATTGTGTGCTCTCGCCGGGCAATGAGTCACGCTGCAAGAGTTGCTCAGTCAATACTTGCTGCTGTTCGCGATCCCCTTGCTCGGTGGCGGTTTGCTGTGGATTCAGCCCCAATTTACGGAACAATTGCAGATCTTTATCTTCTTCAGGATTCGCCGTGGTAAGCAATTTACAGCCGTAGAAAATAGAGTTAGCCCCTGCCATAAAGCACATCGCCTGCGTTTGCTCGTTCATTTGTTCGCGACCGGCAGATAAACGCACGTAAGAGGTTGGCATCATGATACGTGCGATAGCGATGGTGCGGATAAACTCGAAAGCATCGACGTCGTCGTTATTTTCCAGCGGCGTGCCTTTCACTTTTACCAGCATATTGATCGGCACACTTTCAGGCGGTTTGGGCAAATTCGCCAGTTGTACCAGTAGCCCTGCGCGGTCGCGGACAGTTTCGCCCAACCCGACAATGCCTCCCGAACAGACTTTGATACCGGCATCACGAACTTCACTGAGGGTATCGAGCCGTTCCTGATAACTGCGGGTGGTAATGATGCTGCCGTAGAATTCCGGCGAGGTATCAAGATTGTGGTTGTAATAATCCAGCCCAGCCTCTGCCAACCGGTGAGCTTGCTGTTTATCCAGCGAGCCAAGCGTCATACAGGTTTCCATCCCCATGGCCTTGACACCTTCAACCATTTTCTCCAGATAAGGCATGTCACGCTCATGGGGATTCTTCCAGGCCGCGCCCATACAGAAACGGGTTGAGCCGGCGGCTTTGGCCTTTTTCGCTGACTCCAGCACTTGTTCAACCTGCATTAAGCGCTCACTTTCCAAGCCAGTTTTGTAACGCGAGCTTTGCGGGCAATATTTGCAATCTTCCGGGCAAGCACCGGTCTTAATCGACAGCAAAGTACTGACTTGCACCTGACGCGAGTCAAAATGCTGACGATGAATCTGCTGCGCTTCAAACAATAAATCCAGCAGTGGTTTTTCAAACAGGGCCTGGGCTTGCCCGACTGTCCAGCGAATATAATTTGCCATTACGGCTTCTCCAGGGAAGAGAAAAAAGTTTCGCCAGTGTAAATAAACTCGATATACTGTCAACCATTCTTGCAATGAATTGGTTTACAACAATCCTCATGACACCTTCTGACCTGGCTTTTGATCAACGTCATATCTGGCACCCCTACACCTCAATGACTGACCCACTTCCCTGCTATCCGGTGGTCGCGGCCGACGGCGTTGAGCTGCAACTGGCTGATGGCCGACGTCTGATCGATGGCATGTCATCATGGTGGGCGGCCATTCACGGCTATAATCATCCGGTACTGAACCATGCGGCACATCAGCAGTTGGATAAAATGTCCCATGTGATGTTTGGGGGTATCACCCACCCGCCCGCCGTGGAACTCTGCCAACAGTTGGTTGCTCTAACCCCTTCGGCACTAGAGTGTGTTTTTCTCGCTGATTCGGGTTCGGTGGCCGTTGAAGTGGCGTTGAAAATGGCATTGCAATACTGGCAGGCCAAAGGTGAACGGCGGCAACGGATTTTAACCCTGCGCCACGGCTACCATGGTGATACTTTTGGTGCGATGTCAGTTTGTGATCCCCAGAATTCAATGCACAGTTTGTATCAGGGGTATTTAGCTGAAAATCTGTTTGCCCGCGCGCCACAATGCCGCTTCGACCAGGCGTGGAACCCGGAAGACATCACTGATTTTGCTGAAATGATAGCCACACATTCCAGCGAGATAGCCGCAGTCATTCTGGAACCGATAGTGCAAGGTGCCGGTGGAATGCGTATCTATCACCCCGCCTATTTGCGTGAGGTCAGGGCATTGTGCGATCAGCACCAGATTTTGTTGATTGCCGATGAAATCGCTACCGGTTTTGGCCGCACCGGCAAATTTTTCGCCTGCGAACATGCGCAAATCGTGCCGGACATTCTGTGTTTAGGTAAGGCATTGACCGGCGGCTACCTGACCTTATCGGCTACCTTAACTACCCGTAAGGTGGCAGAAACCATCAGTAACGGTGATGCGGGTTGCTTTATGCACGGCCCGACATTTATGGCTAATCCATTGGCTTGCGCTGTCGCCTCGGCAAGCTTGAGTCTGTTGGCTGAGAATCACTGGCAACAGCAGGTTGTCGCCATAGAAAACCAATTGAAACACGCGTTAATGCCACTTGCAGAACATGAAGCAGTGGCCGATGTGCGGGTATTAGGGGCAATTGGGGTAGTGGAAATGAAAGAGCCGGTTAACGTCGCGCGCCTGCAACGGCAATTTGTCGAGCACGGCGTGTGGATCCGCCCGTTTGGTAAACTGATTTACCTGATGCCGCCTTATATTATCTCGCCGCAATCACTGGCGCAGTTAACGGATGCGGTGAAAGCGGCGATAGTAAATATCCACTAAAGCAGTGGTGGGCAATATCGTCCGCAGACTGGCGGGGCAACAGCACCGATGGGCGTTGCGACGGCTTACGCCGTTACGACCCCTTCGACACATTTCCCCGCCCGGTAATATTATTTTTAAACTCTGGGGGCCAAAATAGTGACCCACATTGGCCCTTTCCCTACCGCATAGCGCTTCAGGGTGGTTAGCTCACCGCTGTGTTGATCAATACGATACACGGCAATATGATCCGACTTCTGGCCGGAAGAGATCAGGAAGTTACCACTGTTATCGATATTAAAACCGCGTGGCTGTGCTTCAGTCTGTTGGTGCCCGACCAACGTAATCTCACGCCCATCCTCAGAAACACTGAAAATACCCAGCAGACTGGCAGTACGGTCACTGATATAGAGATGACGGCCATTTGGCGTAATATGGATATCAGCCGCCCAACGAGTGCCGGTAAAGTCTGTTGGCATCGCATCCAGCGTCTGTATTAGCTGGTATTCCTGGCCGTTTTTGCTGATTAGATACACATCTACCGAGCTATTCAGCTCGTTAACACAATAGGCGACGTGTTTATTGGGGTGGAAGGCCATATGACGTGGGCCTGCACCGGCAGCAACCGGTATCACCGCCTGAGCGTGTGGCGTCAGTTTACCCTCAAGGCTCAGATCAAATAACCGCACCTTATCTTCTTTCAGGCAAGGTACCAGTAAGATTTGATTGGTCGGATCAATATTCGCCGAATGTGGAGCAGGCAAATCATCCAATTGCTGAATAGGTGCCTGTACCACACCCTGCTCATCAATAGGGCTAATGCTGACACAGTTAAAGCTATAAGAAGCAGAGAACAGGAAGCGGCCTTGTAAATCAGTGCCGATGTGCGTTGGGCTGCCTGGAAGTGGTGCCCTGCCAGCAGCGGTCAATGTGCCATCGTCACTGATGTTGTAGCTGATAATGGCAAAATCGGGGCGCACCCCAACATATAACTGGCGCTGGTTTGGATTGATTGTCATCGGCTGCACTTGCCCCGGCACCTCTACCGTTTGCAATAAGGTTAATGCACCGGCGGAATCTAATTGCCAAACATGGATCTGCTGACTGTCTGGGCTTGCCACGTAAACCACTTGCTTCATCTCTACTCCTTAGTCGAACCTATTATACTCGTCATACTTCAAGCTGCATGTGTGTTGGCTTCGTTCAATCACCCGAATCATTGACTGGCGTCAACTCATCGGAACTCACTCGCTTGCCGCCTTCCTGCAACTCGAATTATTTAGAGTATAGGCAACTTTAATTGGCCGAATTTGTCTTTCCAAACAAACCTTGCGCTTAACACAATTGCAAAATTGCGAATAATTTAGCCTAGCTTACCTGACTCGGCGGACATAACAACAGTCTGCTGTCGCGCTGTTTAAAACTTATCCTGCTTATTTTTAGCTGATTATGCTACCCACTCCCAAGCTTGGTTTAATCAACCCACCATCCGGTGTACCATCAAGTAATACTATGCAAACATACTATTAATGCCCTTATCGACGAGACTATAGCTGCCATGACATATCGCATAATTGCACTGGATCTAGACGGAACGCTACTGGATCACAAAAAACGTATTCTGCCAGAATCCTTGTCCGCACTGGCACAAGCCCGTGCTGAGGGCATCAAAGTGGTAGTGGTGACCGGCCGCCATCATGTTGCTATTCACCCGTTTTATCAGGCACTAGAACTTGATACACCTGCAATTTGCTGCAACGGTACCTATATTTATGATTACCATGCAAAAAAGGTATTAGATTCAAACCCCTTGCAGCCTCAACAAGCGGTTCAGGTGTTGCAGTTGCTGGAGCAAACCGGTATCCACGGGCTAATGTATGTGGACGATGCCATGCTCTATCAACAAACCAGCGGACATGTGATTCGCTCACTCAGTTGGGCTGAGTCATTACCACCCGCTCAGCGCCCGACGCTACTCCATGTTGATAGCTTGCTCGATGCGGCCCACACTGCCAGTTCCATCTGGAAATTTGCCACTTCACACTCGGATATTGAGCAACTGAGAGCGCTCGCAACCCAGATTGAGAATGAAATGGGGTTGGCCTGCGAATGGTCATGGCATGATCAAGTTGATATCGCACAGGCGGGTAACAGCAAAGGTAAGCGGCTACAGCAATGGGTTGAATCTCAGGGTTTGAGCATGAAAGATGTGGTTGCCTTTGGTGATAACTTTAATGATCTGAGCATGCTGGAAAGCGCCGGTTTGGGGGTAGCGATGGGGAACAGCGCCGATGCTATCAAACAGCGGGCTGACCTGGTGATTGCCGATAACGAACAGCCTGGAATCGCTGGCGTCATCCGCCAGCATGTTCTGGCTTGATAGTAAAATACGCCCGGCTGACGGGCGTTTTATCGTCGGATGAACCCAGGGGTTAGCGCCCTCAATTCTTGCGGTTAAACGAGACACTTTTTATCTGTGCATACACCCACTGACCGGGTTTAAGCGCCAATTCATCCCGTGCCCACGGCGTGATCCGCGCCCACAGCCATTGATCACCAACCGCGAGTTTGACATCGACCTGCCCATCCACCTCAAGGCATTCGGCAATTTTTACCGGCAAGATATTACGGATACTGCTACTTTGCGGTGGCTGTAATACCAACGAAACATCGGCTGCATTAATCCGAATACGCATTGAGCTACCCTCGTGCGCATCAAGCTTACCCACCCACAATCGCTGATCACCTAACGCCAGCGCGGTCATGGCATAGCGGTCGTGGTGACCAATGACACTGACCCGCAGTATGCTGCTCGGTTCTTCCCGTTGCAGCCACGGGCGCAATGCACTACTGGCCCACACTTCCTCCAGCCCGCCGACCGCGCGCACTTTGCCACCATCCATAACCACCACTTGATCTGCCAGCCGCAGGATCTCATCCATGCTGTGACTGACATACAAAATAGGGGTGTTAACATCTTGCGCCAACCGCTCCAGATAAGGCAGCAGCTCACGTTTGCGGGGCAAATCCAGAGAGGCCAGTGGCTCATCCATCAACAACAGCTCGGGGGCGGTCAATAATGCGCGCCCAATAGCAACACGCTGTTTCTCGCCGCCAGAGAGGGTCAGTGGGAAACGACTTAATAGTGGCTCGATACCCAGCAAACCGACAATTGTGTCAAATTGCCCACGCATTGACGGGGCCATGCCGTATTGTAAATTGCCCCGCACCCGATAATGGGGAAATAAGCGCGCATCCTGAAATACGTAACCGACTTTGCGTTTTTCCGGCGGCAGATAGATTTGCTGCTCGGCATCCACCAGCACCCGGCCATTTAACACCACTTTGCCTTGCTGCGGGCGGGTCAGGCCACCAATGACATTAATTAATGAAGTTTTACCGGCCCCCGACAACCCGAAAATAGCGGTGATACCTTGGGCGGGCAGATTGGTGGAAACACGTAAATCCAAATCGCCCAGTTGCTGACTGAAATCCAGCTCTAACATGGTGCCCCCATGCGTTTTTTACCCCAGCGGGCCAGCCATTCGGATAATAACAACGCCACCAACGACAGAATAATGGCAATGACACACAAACGCGCAGCAGCAGCTTCCGCCCCAGGGGTTTCAATCAGTGTGTACATTGCCAGTGGAATAGTGCGGGTTTCACCGGGAATATTGGAGACGAAAGTGATGGTCGCCCCAAACTCCCCCAGTGAACGGGCAAAAGAGAGCACGGTGCCAGCAATCACCCCCGGTAAAGAGAGCGGTAACGTAATGGTGAAAAACACCCGCCACGGATTGGCTCCTAGCGTGCGGGCCGCCAGTTCCAGACGCGTATCAACTGCTTCCAACGCCAGCCGGATAGCCCTCACCATCAGCGGAAAGGCCACCACCGCCGAGGCTAACGCCGCACCACGCCAACTAAAACTGAAATTAATGCCAAACCAGCTATAGAGCCACTCGCCAATAAAACCGCGCCGCCCCATGCTTATCAACAATAAATAGCCAATCACCACGGGTGGCAGCACCAGTGGTAAGTGAATAATACTGTCTAACAACGATTTACCGGGAAAACGGCAGCGCACTAAAATCCACGCCATTAAAATGCCTAACGGCAAACTGCACGCCACCGCAACCGCTGAAACCTTCAGACTCAGAATAATTGCCTGCCACTCATACTCACTCAGAATAGCCATATATATAATTAACCCATTGAATTTTATGTTATTTATAATTATCAACTTTAATTTTTATCCGGTTGGTTATCCGGTTTATTTCTCACTGCTAGAGTTTGAGTGTATCCACCAGTGCAAATCATTATAAAAGGATGGGAGTTGAAGTGAAGAAGTAAATATTTAGTATCTTATCGATCGGTTTCCGTAAAAACAGATTGAACTCCCCATTCAATATACTGTATAAAAAACCAGTTACTTAATGAGGTATGAAATCATGAAAGTTGAACTGGTTTACGATAAGCGAAACGTGAAAGAGATACCAGGTGCCAATGAACTAATCCTGGCTGAACTAACAAAGCGCGTGCACCGTGTATTCCCTAAAGCTGAGGTCAAGGTTAAGCCAATGCAAGCGAACGGCATCAATACCGACGCCAGCAAAGGTGATAAGGCTATTCTCAGCCGACTGGTTGAGGAAATGTTTGATGAAGCAGATCAGTGGCTGGTTATCGATATTTAATTGAGGGGGATTTATGCTGCGTGTTGAAGTGACTATAGATAAGCTGAACGCGAAGAGTTTTCCGGTTGGCTACACCAACGCACTTACCGAAGAATTAACGAATCGACTTACCCGTAAATTTAGCGATATTGACGTAAAGGTGAGGTTTGCGGGAGCTGATGGGTTAACGGTTCTTGGCGGGGGTAACGAGGATAAGAAAACGGTCGAAGATATTTTGAAGGATACGTGGGAAAGTGCTGATGATTGGCTCCAGCCTTAAGCCACCAGCCAATAATGCGAATGTATAGGCCGGGCAATTAAGCCCGGTGTAGCGCGCCTAAAAAAATGAGAAAACGATTCAGATAGTTTGATAATTCAAAAGCTAGATTGGTTTTCTCATTTTACATGACTTTTATATTAACCTGTGACGCTCTTCTGCTGGGATGTATTTGTAGATAGTTTTAGGTGATACATCGAGCACCAAAGCCACTTGATGCATGCTTGCGCCATTTGCAAACATTCGTCTAGCTCGCGCAACAACTTCAGTTGTCATTATCCTGCGCCGCCCTCCTACTCGGCCCTCAGCCCTAGCAACAGCAAGGCCAGCAAGCGTGCGCTCCACTATTAGCTCGCGTTCCATTTCTGCCAGTGCTGACATGACATGAAAGAAAAACCGGCCCATCGCAGTGCTGGTATCAATGCTATCGGTCAAACTACGGAAGTGCACACCACGGTCTTTAAGCTCTTCAATCAAACCAATTAGGTGGCGAACGCTACGCCCCAGCCTATCAAGTTTCCACACAACCAATGTATCCCCTTGCGACATGGTGCGCATTGCGCGCTTCAAACCTGGTCGGTCTGATGATTTACCGCTAATTTTATCTTCAAATATTTGTTCGCAATTTGCACTAATAAGAGCGGCTCTCTGCAACTCGGTATTTTGGTCATTTGTTGACACTCGGATATAGCCAATAAGCATGTTTTATTCCCCATTAAAAATGATTGGAGTGTGTCACTTTTATGGGAATGGCTAAAGTATCAATAGTCTCGCAAACCTTGGTTTGGGCGACGTCGTACATCTGCCGCAGTTAACTGGGGTTGTCGGCACGTCACGCAATGCAAAAATGAGTGTTACAGCAGCATCGGCAACAGCCACTTTCACGGCAGATGAAATCGTTGTCCAAACGGAGTTGGGTGGGCTGCAATATAAGCTCGCTAATTTCAACAAGACAATTAACCTGGCTACAACGGGCGCGGGAGGAATGAATACAGGCACTGCACCTGTCAGTGGGTTCGTTGCTTTATATGCGATTTACAACCCGACAACTCAAGTGTCAGCCTTGTTTGCTGTTAACGCGACATCGGCAGCTGTACCAGAAACTTGCGCTGTAACCATGCCAACTGGGTATACAGCTTCAGCATTACTAACTGTTGTACCCACTGATGCATCATCGCGCTTTAATGTTGTGATAGTGCAGGGGCGGCATGTCTCAATTCAATACACAGCCATGTACGGTACTACATCAAATGTTGCCAGCTCTCCGATAAGCGTGGGTGGGGTAATCCCAAGAAATGCAATCAGCGTGTCTGGCTCGATTACAATGTCATCAACTACTGCGGGGCCAATTTCAGCAGACATAAGCGGGGCTGGCGCGATAGGTAATCAACGCATTGCTAATTATATGAATGCAACAGAAAGCCACACATCAAACTTCAGTGAAGTCCCTATTATCACACCAACCACTATTACACTTGCGGTTAGCAGTAGCACCAGCACTTTCAGTTGTTATTTTTATGCTGCGGGGTATTCAATATGAAACATGTAAATATAGTTGATGGGATTGTTGTGGCTGAGTTTTCATGCCCGCAAGATAAAAAAGAATGGCCCAATATTGTAGCAGTTGAAGATGATGATCCGCGCTACATTGAGTTCATCGAATTGCCTTATAGCGCGAGATTAGATGAGTAATCATCACTGTTATCAAGCCGGGCCTAATAGCTCGGCTTCTTCTTTCACAATTAATTAACCGAAGGCCAAGTAATATCAGGTGCTTTTGATGTATCAGTCCG
>NZ_JAZGQE010000108.1:0-16367 GCF_048593885.1 Yersinia sp. 1252 StPb PI
CTATTATTTCAAACTACCCAATGGATTGGATACAAACATATAAAAAAAATAACTACCACCTTATCGATCCTGTTATTCTGACGGCAAAAGACAAAGTTGCTCCCTTTGCTTGGGACGATAATTCGGTGATTAATATAAAGTCAACCGACTCAGCTGTGTTTAACCTTGCCAGAGAATATAATATTATCAATGGTTATACATTTGTTCTTCATGATAATAATCATAATATGGCAACGCTGAATATTTCTAATGGAAGTGATGATAGCATTTCTTTTGATGAGAGCATTGAGACCAATAAAGAGAAAATTCAAATGCTGCTCATTTTGACTCATGATAAAATGTTGGGTCTCTATCACAAAAATAACAGTAAAAACAATAAGTTGAATGGTATTGGTGACGAAAGAGAAATCTTCTCTCCTAGAGAGAACGAAATTTTATATTGGGCTAGTGTCGGCAAAACATACTCGGAAATTTCCATAATATTGGGAATAAAAAGAAGTACAGTTAAGTTTCATATTGGTAATGTTGTTAGAAAACTTGGTGTTTTAAATGCCAAGCATGCGATAAGACTTGGCATAGAGTTAAAGTTAATTAAACCTATTTAACTATATCTGGCACCGCTAATGGCCAGGTTTCAAGTATATGAGGTTCAACGTGATGCGTTCTGCGTATCTTCTTTATTAATTGTTGTTGGCTATCAATGTCGACACCCAGATGTAAAAGATAAATAACCTCATTTTTCTCTGACTCACCTTGGTTTAAAACTGTAATATTCCAGCCGGAACGCTTCAGTAATACATACATCCCTCGGCTGACAACAGTCAGTATACCTTTATAATTGCGGCTTCTGGCATAATTAACCATTGCTAAAAAAAGTAATACGCTGAGTGCACTATTATGGCCTACCATATCTCTTGCTAGTTTTTTTTCAACAAAGAAACGGCTGGATTCTATAAAACCATCGACCGGAAGGTCAATGTCGGAAAAATAAGGTGCGAATGGCCCTGCCACCATTGTCGGATATTTCATTTCAATAAATCTGACACTGCAAACAATAGTGTCCTCTATTATTCCTAATATATAGTTTGTATTCTCATCATCATATTGGTCGCTTTCTCTGCCATCAGTACAGGTTACTTTCCAATCTAAGCGATCTTTAAATGTTATTTTTCTAAGTGTGAAGATCTCGTCTAACTTTCTTTCAGGCATACTGTTAAAGTTTACGTTAAATAGTTTTAACATGATGAAAACCAAAGTTATTTAATTAAACCAGCATCGTACACGATCTCTGTCCGTTAGTGCAAACATTGAACGAGGTAGACAACGCCATGAATAACTAATGAATGTCAGCATCTTCGTTCAATTATTCTACAAATAGCAAAAAGACAGACAATCTATTTTTGATGGCCACGTACTATAGGTGCGGTACTCGGAGAGTTGATGGATATTTTTAAGAGAAAAGTGACATCAGACGGGACTTTTCAACAGGAAATAGTTATAACGAAACATCATTTCATTTTTTGATTGAAAAGGATGTTCACGTGGACCGCAGTCCTGCGCTTTTTACCAATAAAAAATTTGTTTTCCTCGTGGCAACCTTCTGTTGCCTTCTTTGGGGCAGTGCCTACCCTGCGATTAAAAATGGTTATGCACTGTTTCATATCGCCCCAGATGACATTCCGAGCAAGATGGTGTTTGCGGGTTATCGCTTTTTATTGGCCGGGTTAGTGCTACTCATTTTTGCTGTTGCCAGTGGTAAAGCTATTGGCCGACTTAACAAGGGCCAATATAGGCAGATTGCCATTTTAGGGCTAACACAGACCACGTTACAGTATGTCTTTTTCTATATTGGGCTGGCATATACTACCGGGGTGAAAGGCTCCATCATGAATGCAACGGGGACATTTTTCAGTGTCTTGTTGGCGCATTATATTTATAAAAATGATCGATTATCATTTAATAAAATCATTGGCTGCGCACTGGGTTTTGCTGGCGTGATGGTGGTGAATTTTGGTGCCGATTTGATGGATTTTAATTTTTCACTGTTAGGTGAGGGAAGTGTGGTACTGGCTGCTTTCATCCTTTCTGCCGCCAGTATTTACGGCAAACGTATTTCACAAACCATGGATACCACGGTGATGACAGGTTACCAGCTTGCCATCGGAGGGTTGGTGTTGACACTTGGCGGTTATCTCTTTGGTGGCCATTTGAGTGACATTGGCTGGCGGGCTTTATTGTTATTGGCCTACCTGGTGCTGTTGTCATCGGCCGCTTTTGCACTCTGGAGCTTGCTACTCAAATATAATCGGGTAGGGATGGTTGCACCGTTCAATTTTCTCATCCCGGTTTCAGGTGCGGTTCTGTCCGCCATTTTCCTCAATGAAAGCATTTTAGAATGGAAGAATGCCCTTGCACTGGTGTTGGTTTGTGCGGGGATCATTTTGGTTAATCGAATAAAACAGAATAAAACAGAATAACGAGTAAAGAATAAATAGTTCAGAGTTATTAATGTGGGGGATGTATTAGCCTTAATTGAATTTGAGATATTAGGGCTAATACCAGCAGTTAAGTGTATTTAAACAATTTTAGCGTGCAACGATTTTTTCGATGTCGATAGAAAGCAAAGTGGCATTGGTTGGCTATAATAAACATGCGCTTGATAAAGATATAAGTATCGTGTCCATTATTTCTTGAAGGTGACCTATGCTACATGTTGACATTCCAAGTCGTGAAGAATTTCTTAGTCTTTCTGATGTACGCTCCGATGCCTGCGTTTCCATCTATCTTGAAACATCACCGTTACATCAACAGTTAGCTGGCAGTAAAATCCAGTTGGGGAACTTAATAAAAGAGGCATTACAACAGCTTGAGGCGGTAAACTTTGATAAACGGCGTCTGGCTTTATTGGAAGAAGAGTTATATTCCGTATTAGAGGATGAGTCATTCTGGGATCTGCATGCTTACAGCCTCGCAATACTTGCGACGCCTGATACTTTGCGAACCTACCGTTTGGCTAATAAACTGCAAGACCAAGTAGAGATCAGTGAGCGTTTCCACCTCAAACCGCTATTACGCGCACTGACATTTCCACACTCCGCTTATATTCTGGCATTATCAGAAAATGAAGTGCGTTTGATTGAGTTTTTTGCCGATGCACCACCCGCTATCGTTTCTGTTCCCAACCTACCTGACAATGTGTTAAATGCAGTAGGTAAAGCTTCATTAAATGCACGTAAGTATGATGGCGTACATGAAAAAGTAAGGCTCGCACAATATACCCGGCAAATAGATAATGCCCTGCGGCCATTATTTGCCCGTCATAACTATCCGCTTATTTTAGTCAGTACTGAACCTTTGACGTCAATTTATCGGGCGACAAATTCATTATCAAATCTGGTGGATGAAACGTTATCTACCAATGCAGAACATCTTAATATTTCGGAACTTGCCACATTAGCGCGCCCGGTATTGGACAATTTCTATCGGGCGCAAATAGAGGGGCTGAAGCCGTTATTTGAACAGCGCGCAGGAGAACGTCGAGTCACTCATGATTTGTCGGATGCCGCACGGGCGGCAACGTTCGGTGCTATTGATTTATTACTGGTTGATATTGAAAGCCAAGTCCCAGGGACTATCAATGATCAGGGTATTATTACTTTTGCGTCAGAAGATGATGCTCTGACATATGGGGTTATCGATGAGATTGCCAGACGTGCATTGGCAACCGGAGCACGAGTTTTGGCGGTGCGGGAAAGCGATTTAGCCGGTAAGCAGTTGAGCGCTATATTGCGTTATCCACTTTAAATTGTCTTAATTAATCAACAGGGTCGCATAGGCCCTGTTGCACTTAGCGCTTATTCAGCCAGATATTGGCGCAGTGTATTGAGTAAATGATCGAATACCACGCGGACTCGCTGGGTATTGCGTAGATCTTCATGCATCACCAGCCAAAACTCCAGTGGATACGAGAATTCTTGTGCTAACACCCGCACTAACCCAGATTGACGAGCTATGGGTTCATGGCAGGCACCAATGCCCAAACCGCTGCGTATTGCCGCCAACTGTGCCAAATGGCTATCAGTACGTAGGCGGTATTGGTGCGGTTCAAAATCGACTCCCTGCTCACGCAGAACCTGGACATCATGGGTGTTACGATCCGGGCCGATTAACGCGTGAAACGCTAATGCTCCGAGACTCTGCGGCATACCATGGCGCTCAATGTAATCTTCAGTAGCAAACAGCCCAACTTCGCAATAACCCGCCCGTTGCGCAATAACTGGCAACGCTTTGGGGCGTAAGGTTCTTACTGCAATATCGGCTTCCTGGCAGGTTAACCCCTCTATCTTGCTACCTAGACTTAATTCCAGCACCAGCTCAGGATAGTGTAAGCGCAGAGGTTCTAAGCGTTGCGGCAGGATTTCAACGCCAAGTAATTCACTGGTGGCAATGCGCACGGTATCTTTAGCTGACCCAATATCGGCGCAGGCGGCTCGTACAAAAGCGTCGGCAGCGGTGGCCATTTCCAAGGCATGGGGAAACAGTGCCCGCGCTGTTTCCGTTGGGATTAATCCAGTGGACGTGCGGTTAAACAATTTTTGCCCAAGGCATTGTTCCAGCGACTCAATATGCCGGCGGGCTGTCGGTTGCGAAACATTCAGACTCCGTGCGGCGGCAGATAAACTGCCTTCACGCATAATGGCCAGAAATGTACGCTGGTTATCCCAATCAGCAGGAGGTAGATTCATAAAATTGATACTGTCAGATGGTCATAAATAGACAATTTCATTGCGTTCCCCTGTACGGTATCCCTATCACTTATTCATCAGAACATCAGGCTTTATCGGTAACGATTTTCACCCCGACCCGACTTACCCGATCCGATTCCATTTCGGCAATCGTCCAGGTCAAGCCATCCCACTCAATCTGATCGCCAATAACCGGCTCTCCACCAAATAAATAGAGGACGAATTGGCCCAATGTTTGCTGTTTATCGATTCCGGGTTCCAGATTAAGGCCATAAATCTGAGAGATATCGTGGAGCTTGGCATCGGCATCAAGAATAAAGTCACCAAAGAAGCGTTCATCCAGTTGAATATTGGGTGACTGACTAAACAGTTTTCCCAATGCTGGCAGGTCGTGTTCCTGACCGATAACACACAAGATGTCACCTTCTTTCAGACGGGTACTGCCGGTGGGGTGCAATAAGTCTTTACCACGAAACAGCGCCGCAATACGTGTCCCTTTAGGCATTTTCAAATCGCGCAGCGCGGCACCGATACACCACTTGTCACAACTCAACTGGTAAATAAACTGTTCCCATTGGTTATTCATATCAATATCTAACCCAATGCGCGAGACCGGTGCTAGTGCTGGAGGCACCACCAATTTAGTTTTACGTGCGGCAAATGACAGGCTGGTGCCCTGTAGCAGCAGTGATACCAGCACGACAAAAAAGGCCACATTGAAAAATAAATTCGCGTTGGGAATACCGGCCATCATCGGGAATACGGCTAGAATAACCGGCACTGCGCCGCGTAAACCCACCCAGGAAATAAAGATCCGTTCACGCAAATTAAAGCTTGGGAACGGCAGTAAACCAATGAACACCGACAGTGGTCGGGCGAACAAAATCATCCACAATGAGAGGAGCAGCGCTGGGATCGCTATCGGCAATAGGTCACTTGGATTAAGCAACAGCCCCAATACCAGGAACATCCCGATTTGACTCAGCCATGCCAGCCCATCGAAAGTTTGTAATATACCGGAGCGGTTGCGGATAGGGCGGTTACCCAGTAATAGCCCGCAGAGATATACTGCCAGAATACCACTGCCGTTCATGGCCGTTGCCAATGAGAAAACCAGAATCCCACCACTGACTGCCAGCAGGGGATATAAACCATTCGCTAGCTCTATTCGGTTTATAAAGAGCAGCAGTAAACCGCCACCGCCTAACCCGATGATAATTCCCAGACCAAACTGTTGGATTAAGTGCACCAGGAACATCCAACTGAGGCTGGTTTCACCTGCGGAGATCATGGCAATCAAGGTAACGGTTAAAAACACCGCCATGGGATCATTACTGCCTGATTCGATCTCTAAAGTGGCACTGACGCGCTCGTTGAGACCTTTACCCCCAAGCAGTGAGAATACCGCAGCGGCATCGGTCGAGCCAATAATCGCACCAATGAGCAGCCCTTGAATAATATCTAAATCGAACAGCCAGGCCGCAGCCAGGCCCGTCAGGCCGGCAGTAATCACCACCCCGACGGTTGCTAAAGAGAGCGCAGGCCACAGAGCAACACGGAATGATGAGGCTCGAGTGCGCATCCCGCCATCTAGCAGGATAACCGCCAACGCCAGGTTACTGACCAGATACGCCACTGGGTAGTTATCGAAAGCAATCCCGCCAATACCGTCACCGCCTGCCAGCATACCGATGGCCAGAAAGATAACCAGAATCGGAATACCCAGCCGGGAAGAGAGTGAACTCAGTAAAATACTGGCTCCCACCAGCACTGCGCCGATCAAAAAGAGGCTATTAATTGCGATGGCGTCCAAGGTGGGAGTTCTCCTGATTTAAGGCGAAAATAAATGAATAACAGGCCAAAGTTATAAAAAATTATTATACACAGATTTATCTCATCTAATGCGAAGAGATGACCTAATTCAATGTGTTAAATCAGCATTTTTTTAGTTCATAGCGTTGTGGCACTTACTCACTTGAACCACTGATTTTGTCAGTTCTTTGGAATGGAGTCATTTGCAGCTTTGCTGAAATGTCAAAGATGTTAAGTCATATATAATGATTAAAATTATGAGGATAAAAGAGGGGTCGCTCACCTTTAATTGCCCAGCGGGGAATCAAGGGTGAGCGTTGGATAGTAGAACTAGTCGCGTTTGAGTGTTACCAGCGCTCTTCTCAGTGCTTCTGCTGTCGGTGCTTTTTCCTGTTCAGGAAGATTATCGACAGAAAGCTGTGACAGTTCGTTAACTAATACGCTGCGATCTTTTCCGGTGATTGCGCTGTCCAGCGCTCCGCTAAGGCGGCTAACCAAGGCAAACAGGGTAGCGAACTCGGTGACTGCAACAGCATCAGACTTGGGATTATTCTCAGTAGATTCTTGCTTTTTCATCACAATTCCTCTTTTTGTTGTCACTGCAAGTGAAACAAATCCTGATAAGGAATCAACAGGATAGTTGCTCTGAAAGCAGAGCAAGCAGTGAGGCATTAGCCATCCCGCCATCTACATGATGGTTTCACAGTGTAGCCGTTTTATCGCTTAAGCGGTATGCCGATATTCATATCGCTTAGCAATAACATTATTCGTTTGAATAATAATTTGATTACACCGTTTGCTGCTGCGGCTTGCCAGAAAATAAGAATTTCAGCAATGGAATACGGCGATGAATCTCATATAACATGAATGAAATCAGGCAAACAAAGGCCATGCCCACTACAAAGCCAAGGCCATTATTGGCAATTTGCGGCGTAATAAAGGCACCATAAATCAAGGTTAGCGGATGATGCACCAGGTAGATGAAAAGTGAGGCATTAACCAGATAGGTGATACGTGGTGAGGGGTAGTTTAATAACCGGTACCCAATAGAGTAGACCACATTGGTCATGGTCACGCCCATCAATGCCTTGATGATAAGGTCCAGCTCAAAGGCAAAAAACTCAGCAGTATTAATATGTTGGTTTATCGAATAGGCGATGAATAACAACACAGAGGCCAAAAATGCACCAGGTGAAAAGGTAAGAAATACCCGTTTGAGTGGCGGATAGATAAAGCTGTAAGCACCCAATAGAAAGAAAGGTAGATAAAACAAAGTCTCCATAACAAAGAAATTGAAGACACTATTAAAGAGTATTTCCGGGTTAAGAAGAAATATTATTCTACGAATGACCGCGTAGATTAATACAAAGCCAAACAATGATAGTGAGATTTTTCCTATATTATTCATTTCCTTTATCAACACTGGAACTGACTGTTGGTTATTCTTGATTTTTTTGAACAGATAAAAACAGATTGTCGTCAGCAATGCGAGGGTTAACAAAAACCATAAGTGTGAAACCATTTCCCAAATAGCAATATTTATTTTTTGATAAATTGTAAATGAATTCCAATCTTGTAATTTGGTGGTGTAATTTTTAAGGAGGTAAAATTGTGGCAATGTTATTAGTGGGATGGCGGTGAGTAACGGAATAACCACCCGCTCCAGGCGGACCTTAAGCCAGCGCTGGCGCTCATAGCGTTGATATAACATGAACGAAAAATAGCCGGAAATAACAAAGAATACCTGCATGCGAAAGGCGTGAATGAAATCGTTTAGTAAGGTAAATAGATGTGAAGGATGCGTACTATTCACTGCCCAATGATGGTTGGAGTATATAAGAGAAAGATGAAAAGGAATGCCGAGTAACATCAAATAGGCGCGGATAGCGTCTAGAAAGTACTCCCGTTGGTTAGTATTTTTTTTCATACTTATTCACTATTTGTTATCGGAATTAGAATAACGTGCCGGTTTTACCCACGGAGTTGTTTTTATAGTAAACGTTTATTGATAACAATATACGTTATTCAATGGATCAGTAAGGCGAGAAACACTACTATAAGGGCTAATAATTTTCCATAGCGTATTTTAGCTGGGCAAGATAGTCTTGTGGCTTAGCCACGGGTTTAAACAATCAACCGTCAGCATAACTCAGGCATTTACGCTAACCTGAATTTATCTGTGCGGTATGTGGGATAAACCGTCAATAATTTGGCTGTGATGATTTAAGCACCCGAACAGGGGGAGATGTGCGAGTTAATATTTTTTCAAACGTTAATAGAATGTCTAAAGGGTCACGCGCGAACAGCGTCAGATGGCTGGGGGTAACTCTCTTGCTGTCACTATTCACTTCTCAGGCAATGGCTTTCTCGTTAGATGATGTGGCTAAACAGGCACAGACATTGGCGGGTAAAAGCTTCGAGGCACCAAAAAGTAACCTTCCATCGCAATTTCGCGAAATGAAATTTGCCGACTATCAGCAGATTCAGTTTAACCATGACAAATCCTATTGGACCAAACTGGATACGCCATTTAAGTTAGAGTTCTATCATCAGGGCATGTACTTCGACACGCCAGTGCAGATAAACGAAGTTACTGCGACCAGTGTTAAACCCATCAATTATAGCCCGGACTATTTTAACTTTGGTTCGGTCAAGCATGATGCCGAGTCAGTGAAGAACTTAGGTTTTGCTGGTTTTAAAGTGCTTTATCCGATCAATAAAGCGGATAAGAAAGACGAAATCGTAAGTATGCTTGGTGCCAGCTATTTTCGTGTGATTGGTAAAGGTCAGGTTTATGGCCTTTCTGCGCGCGGGCTGGCCANTGATACTGCATTGGCCTCTGGCGAGGAGTTCCCACGTTTTCGTGAGTTCTGGATTGAGCGGCCTAAACCAAATGACAAACATCTGGTTATCTATGCTCTGCTGGACTCACCTCGTGCCACCGGTGCTTACCGTTTCGTCATTTATCCGGGGCGCGACACCACTATTGATGTACAGGCCAAAGTTTTCCTGCGCGACAAGGTTGAGAAGCTGGGTATTGCACCATTAACCAGCATGTTCCTGTTTGGGCCAAGCCAGCCGTCAGCAGTGTTGAACTATCGTCCGGCATTACATGATTCCAATGGTCTTTCTATTCATGCGGGTAATGGTGAATGGATTTGGCGACCACTGAATAATCCAAAACACCTGTCGGTCAGCACCTATACGGTAGAAAATCCAAAAGGGTTTGGTTTGCTACAACGGGGTCGTGAATTCTCGCAGTATGAAGATTTAGACGACCGCTACGATTTGCGTCCGAGTGCCTGGGTTGAACCGCGTGGTGATTGGGGCAAAGGTAAAGTTGAGCTGGTGGAAATTCCAACGGCGGATGAAACCAACGACAATATCGTGGCCTTCTGGTCACCAGACGTGTTGCCGGATGCAAAAACATCACTTGATCTGAATTACCGCCTGCACTTCACGCGCGATGAAGAGAAATTGCATTCGCCGGACGTGGCCTATGTCAAACAGACCTTACGTTCAACCGGTGATGTGAAACAGTCGAATCTGATTCGTCAGCCTGATGGCAGTGTGGCATTCCTGGTTGATTTTGTCGGTCCAGTGTTGAAATCACTTGATGAAAATACACCGCTAGCTTCACAGGTCAGTATCGACGACAACGGTGAATTGATCGAGAACAGTGTGCGCTACAACCCGGTTACTAAGGGCTGGCGTTTAACATTGCGGCTAAAAGTTAAGGACGCAAAAAAACCGATAGAAATGCGTGCTGCGCTGGTTAATGGTGATAAAACCCTGACTGAAACCTGGAGCTATCAGCTACCTGCCGATGAATAAGTCAAATCAATCTCCTGTACAGGATTATATTGCGGACTTGCCCCTGACTGCTCAGCAGCAAGGGGCGCTGCGTGATGCTCTACCTGAAGATGTATTACTCGATAGCACCCCTGAAGCGATGCAGCATTTGCATCAGCAACTGGCGGCCAGTGCGCCACCAGCGGGAGTTTTTAGCCAGGAAGACAGTGCGTTAGCATCAGTCAATGCCCGTCTGCGTGCGGCGTGGCCGGAGGCCTTGGCGCAAGGGAAACAACTGGAGTCAGATTGCGAAGGGCGCACGGTCATTAATGCGATGCCGCCCATCAAACGCACCAGTATGGCACCGCAGGCATGGCGGACCAATCCGGTGGGGCGTTTTTGGGATTCATTATTGGGTCGCAACCCGGTATCACGGGCACAAACCCATGAGCAGGCCATCGCCGAGAAGAAATGGCGTAGCGTAGGCTCTCTGCGCCGCTATATTTTGCTGATACTCATTGTGTTGCAAACCACCATTGCGACCAGTTATATGAAGACCATTCTGCCCTACCAGGGGTGGGCGTTAATCGATCCTTTCGAGATCTGGCAACAAAACTGGCAGGTTTCGGTAATGCAATTGCTGCCTTACCTGCTACAAACCGGCATCCTGATTCTGTTTGCCGTGCTGTTTTGTTGGGTCTCTGCCGGATTCTGGACCGCGCTGATGGGCTTCCTGCAATTGCTGATTGGCAAAGATAAATACAGCATATCCTCTACTATCAAAGGGGATGAGGCGCTAAATCCAGCTCACCGGACTGCGCTGATTATGCCAATTTGTAATGAGGACGTGGAGCGGGTATTTGCGGGGCTACGTGCCACTTATGAGTCAGTCGCCGCCACGGGTCAGCTTGAGCACTTCGATATTTATGTGCTCAGTGACAGTTATGACCCCGATATCTGTGTGGCAGAGCAGAAAGCCTGGCTGGAGCTGTGTCGTGATGTCGATGGGCATGGGCGCATTTTTTACCGCCGCCGCCGCCGCCGGGTTAAACGCAAAAGCGGTAATATCGATGACTTCTGCCGCCGTTGGGGCAGTCAGTACAGCTATATGGTGATTCTGGATGCCGATAGCGTGATGAGCGGTGAGTGTTTGACTGGGTTGGTGCGGTTGATGGAAGCCAATCCAAATGCCGGGATTATCCAATCTGCGCCGAAAGCCTCAGGTATGGACACGCTGTATGCCCGTATCCAGCAATTTGCCACGCGGGTCTATGGTCCGCTGTTTACGGCTGGTTTACATTACTGGCAGTTAGGCGAGTCCCATTACTGGGGCCACAATGCCATTATTCGGGTTAAGCCTTTTATCGAGCATTGTGCACTGGCACCATTGCCGGGTGAAGGTTCGTTCGCAGGTTCCATTCTGTCGCATGACTTTGTGGAAGCGGCATTAATGCGCCGTGCCGGTTGGGGAGTGTGGATTGCTTATGATTTGCCGGGTAGCTATGAAGAACTGCCACCTAATTTGCTTGATGAACTAAAACGAGACCGCCGTTGGTGCCACGGTAATCTGATGAATTTCAGGTTGTTCCTGGTTAAGGGCATGCATCCGGTTCACCGGGCTGTGTTCCTCACTGGTGTGATGTCATATCTGTCTGCGCCGTTGTGGTTTATGTTCCTGGTGCTGTGTACTGCTTTGCAAGCGGTGCATACCTTGATGGAACCGCAGTATTTCCTGCAACCGCGTCAACTGTTCCCAGTCTGGCCCCAGTGGCGGCCTGAGCTGGCAATTGGCTTGTTCTCCACCACTTTGGTATTACTGTTCTTGCCAAAATTACTCAGCATCATTTTGATCTGGGCAAAAGGGGCGAAAGAGTACGGTGGGGCGCTGCGTCTATTGCTGTCGATGCTGGCTGAAATGTTGTTCTCCGTATTACTGGCCCCTGTGCGCATGCTGTTCCATACCGTGTTTGTGGTCAGCGCCTTCCTCGGTTGGTCAGTGCAATGGAACTCACCACAACGTGATGATGATGCCACGCCGTGGAGTGAAGCTATGGTTCGTCACGGCTCGCAATTGTTACTGGGTTTGGTTTGGGCCGGTGGCGTGGCCTGGCTGGATCTGCGCTTCTTGTGGTGGTTATCGCCGATTGTATTTTCGTTGATTCTGTCACCGCTAGTCTCTGTGGTTTCCAGCCGTCGGACATTGGGGATGGCCAGTAAACGGGCTAAATTATTTTTGATCCCGGAAGAGTATAATCCACCACGAGAATTGCTGGCGACGGAAGAGTACCTGAAGCTTAATCATCAGCGGGCGCTTAGTAATGGTTTCTTGCATGCGGTGATGAACCCATCGTATAACGCGCTGGCCAGTGCGATGGCGACAGCTCGCCACCATACCCGTGCGATTATCGAGCAGGTGCGTGCCGAGCGGCTGACACTCGCGCTGGAGGCTGGGCCGGATAAATTGGCTAAATTACAGCGTCTGGAATTACTCAGCGACCCGGTATTGATTTCGCGTTTGCACCAGCAAGTCTGGCAGCAGCCGGAGCAGTATCAGATTTGGAACGGGTATTATCGCCAACTCGCGCATAATATAAAGGCGTTTCCAGCAGCGAAATAACGCTGATATGAAGTAACGGTAATATTGAGTAACAACGGGCGTACATTATGTATAGCCCGTTTTTTTATTAGTGATAGTTCGGTCTGAGCGGTGATAGCGTATTAGTGAATACGGACTAACGCTTTAACACCTTCTATGTTTTACATTAGCCAGATTGAGTCTTAACCGTTGTTTACATGGCGCGATGATAAGCTGTGTATCGCGCTAAACCTGAAGAGTAACTGTGTGAATCCCATTGTTAAACTGACCCATTGCCCTACCAGCATGGCCCGCATTGTTATGCTGGTGATCGGTATTATGTTGTTGTCCGGCTGTGGCAGCATTATCAGCCGCACGGTGCCGGGGCAGGGCCATGGGCATCAATACTATCCTGGCGTGCAATGGGATATGCGTGAGGGACCATGGAAGTATGTCACGGTGATAGACGTTCCGCTGTCAATGATAGTTGATACTTTTATGCTGCCAATCGATGCTCGTCACGGCCCTTATGAGTAACATCATTCGTTGGTAGCAAAAATCAGCAGTTGGTAGTGTTGTTGCTGACAAACGAATTCACTGATCGGTGTCATATGTAACCCTTTGACATGGGCTGCCAATGAGTGTGGATTATTGTTGTTAACAAACGCGGCCCCTACATCAAATTGATTACAGGTATGGGTTTTAACGGCGCTAAACAGCTGTTTAAGCACCCCTTTGCCGCGCCAGTGGCTATCGATACACACCGGCCCGTAAAGAAATACCCGCAATTGTGCTAATGGTTGGCCTTGATACTGTTGATGGCTTATGGCTTCCAGCATGGCATCAACCACCGGTGGCCGTGGTTGTTTATCCGTGTGGGCCAGACAGACAAAACCCGCGACTTGCCCATCATCAACTGCAACCAGAATTCCCAAATCTTGGTTAATTGAATCCAGTTGCTTTTCATCCATTTGTGACACAATAAAACCCTGTTTACGCTGCTCCGGGCTTAAATTTTCTGGGGTATTTTGTCGCTGCAATTGTAAGATGGCCGGGTAGTCTGAAGGTTGCGCAGGTCTTATTTTCATGTTTAATCTCTAGGTTCGAATGTGTTATCAGGAGAGAGCCGATGCCATCAAAAGCAGTGAGATTATCCGATACCCACTTAAGTAAGCCGCCGTCAGTGTTACCGAAAACCGCGATAATGCGTGTTGCCAGACCCACCGATAATCTTAAATTAATCAGCGAGATGTACTGTCGTGGCTTAGGATTTAGTCAACTGGGTCATTTTGTCGATCATCAGGGGTTTGACGGTATTATTCTCGGACATCCACACCACACTTACCATTTAGAGTTTACGCATCATCGCGGCGTCCGGGTAGGGGCGGCACCGACGCAGGACAACTTATTAGTATTTTATATACCGGATGAAGCGCAATGGAGTCTTCAGTGCCAGCAGATGGTGACGGCAGGTTTTCGTAAGGTCACTGCTTATAATCCTTATTGGGATGTCAGTGGCAAAACGTTCGAAGATAGCGATGGTTATCGTGTGGTATTACAGCAACAGGAATGGCTGTTGTAGAACAAAACCCGCCACCAGGGCGGGTTTGTGTGAACAGAGGTTGCCGTGCATGCATCAGGCGGCTTGTTGGCCCTGAGTATTATTCATCAGCCGACGAATCGGTACGATAAGCAATATTAACACTGCCGCACAGATAACCAATGCAATTGAGCAACGGGCGAACAGTGTCGGCAGCATATCAAGCTGGTCAGCTTTAACATGTCCGCCAATCAGGCCCGCTGCCAGATTACCCAGAGAACTGGCGCAGAACCACAAGCCCATCACCTGGCCGCGCATTCTGTCTGGTGCCAGTAGGGTCATGGTGGCCAAACCGATCGGGCTAAGGCACAACTCACCCAGTGTCAGCAGCAGTATACTCATCACCAGCCACAGAGGTGAAACACCGGCACCACCACTGCTAAGCACATGCTGAGCGGCATACATCATCACAGCGAAACCGGCCGCCGCGCATAAAATACCGATGACAAATTTAGTGATACTGCTGGGTTGAATTTTCTTCTTCGCCAGGGCAGGCCAAGCCCAACTGAATACCGGTGCCAACAGAATAATAAACAGCGCATTTATTGATTGGAACCAGACTGTTGGGATCTCAAAGCCCATAACCATACGGTTGGTATAGTCATTAGCAAACAGGTTGAATGAAGTCGGTTTCTGTTCAAACGCTGACCAGAAGAACGCCGCAGAAACTAACAGAATAAAGCACACCAACAGGCGAGCACGATCTTTACGGCTCATATTGGCAAAGGCAAATAGATAGACGAAATAGAGTGTCACTGAGGCCGCAATAACATAGGCCAATAAGCTGGCAATCAAGACCGGATTAATCGGGATAATCCCTTGTGCTATAAGGGTAATCAGTACCACTACCAGCAGCAGGATGCCTGTCACCCACTTACCAACCCCTTGGCGCTGATTTGTCGGTTTGTTCCAGCTTGAGTCTAGCCCGACTTCTGCGTCATAGCGTTTCATCGCTGGGATAGCAAAGCCACGGAAGATAACCAGTGCCACTAGCATACCAATACCGCCGATACCAAAACCCCAGTGCCAGCCGTGGGATCGCAGCAACCAACCGGACAGTAGCGGCGCGATAAATGACCCCATATTGATACCCATATAGAACAGTGAGAAACCACCGTCGCGGCGGGCATCACCTGGCTTATATAGGGTGCCGACCATGACTGAGATACAGGTCTTGAACAAGCCGGTACCCAGTACGATAAACACTAAACCGATAAAGAACATGTCGTTGCCGAAGAACGCTGATAGCGCAATCGACAGATGACCCAGTGCAATCAGGATAGAACCATACCAGACTGCACGTTGCTGGCCGAGCCAGTTATCAGCCAGCCAGCCGCCGGGTAATGCTGCCAGATACATGCTACCGGCAAAAATCCCGACGATAGCGGAGGCTTGCTCACGAGGCAGGCCCATACCACCGTCAAATACAGTGGCAGCCATAAACAGAATTAACAGTGGGCGGATGCCGTAGAACGAGAAACGCTCCCACATTTCAGAAAGAAACAGGCCGCTGAGCGGATAAGGATGGCCAAAGAACGTGCGGCCGCCTTCGGAGTTAACAGAGGTTTGCATAAAGTCTTCCCATAGAATCGCCGTTAAAGTCGGGCGAATAAGCCATCATCGAATGTTCACCCCTTTGGCACTACGGCCAGTTATCAGGGTTAACACTCGTTACAGTAGAATTTAACGCAATAATAACGTCATTTTTTGCTGCCTATCGGGGTTATATCGTATTTTTAGATGAAAAGTCGATACACATCGCATTTATCAGGGTTATCTTTCTGACTTTGAGTGCATTTCACTACAAAAGATAGGGACTAAGTTTCATTATTTAATCTTATTA